>NZ_JDWE01000012.1:20788-120210 GCF_000685765.2 Frankia sp. BMG5.23 | reverse complement strand
CGACGGCGTGCCCGAACGATCAGAAGTCATCCCTCGACCGAGATCACGACAGGGACGGAACACAGGCTAGTTCACAAAGAATCTTGTCCTAAAAATCTTGACAAGTTCCGGTGGGGGAGACCCATTCGGCGGCCGGCCGGCGCAGGTGGGTGAAGACGGCCGGTCCGCGCTCCGCCTCGGCCCGTTCTCCCGGTCCGTTCCGCGTTGACCGGTCATCTCTGTCACCGACCGCTATCGACACAATTCTTTCTGTCGTATCGTCGTCCGGTCCGCGTTGCGGATATGGATCGGCGGGGTAACCGCACCCGCCCTCCTTGCCGGTTCGTCTTTATTATTTTTACCTTAGTTCCGCGAAACGCTGGCGGGTCGCGTCCCTTCGTGGTCGCCTATCGTTAGTGGTCCACCGCGTCGCCCACCACTCGGCGGCAGGAACATCAATTCCGTTCGTCAGTACTATGTGAAGTGTGTGATAATATGAAGAAGGATCTTGACTTTTCCCTAGTCGACCGGGCTCTGTCGGACCCGGCCGGCGTACCCGGTGACGGTCTGATGCTGCGGTCGGCGATGTCCTCGAAGCCGCCGGCCACCCCACGGCAGCGTCCTGACCACGGCACCGAGGCGAGCTTGAACCGACCTCCGATGGCGCGACCCTACGCTGCGGCGGGTGTCCTGTTCTTCGATGAAGAAGACCGCATACTGCTCGTTGAACCGTCGTACAAGCCGGGCTGGGACATTCCGGGAGGCTTTGTCGAACCGGGGGAATCGCCCTACTCGGCGTGCGTACGGGAGGTCGCCGAGGAGCTCGGTATCGCCCCACCGATCGGTGGTCTGCTCGCGATCGACTGGGCGCCATGTCTTAACGACGGGTGGCTCGACAGCGAGATGCTGGCCTTCGTCTTCGACGGCGGTGTGCTGCCTGCCTCATGGCGGGAGCGCATCCGGCTGGACATGGACGAGATCATCAACTGCGCGTTCGTCCCCGTGGACGAGGTGGGCGGGTTGCTGCCGTCCCCGCACGCGCGACGGGTCCGTGCCGCCGCGGCCCTGCGGGGGGTGCCGCAGCGTAGCGGATATCTGGAGTTCGGTAATCAGATTCCCGAGTCCGTCGGTGGTTCGGTGAGCGTCGCGTCGCTCGGTGAACCGGATGCTCGGGGCGCGGGCGCGGCTCAGGTGCTCGCGGGGCCACCCGCATGTGGTGCGGTGATGATGTCCAGCTTGGCGAACGAGGTGATGGAGGCATGACCGCCGGCGTCTCGGTGAGGATCCGGCGCACCGCCGGTTTGGCGTGACGGTTGCGCACCCACGCCCCCAACCGGGCCCGGGCACAGGGGAACAACGTGCCCAGTACCGTCGCGGTCGCGCTCGTGGTTCCTTCGATGGCGACGAACGTGTCCTCGGCCGGCTCACCATCCTGGCCGATCCCGGCAGGCCAAGCGCCGCGGGGCGCCCGCCGGCCAGGCGGACGCCCCGCGGGCTGTCACTGTTCGGGTGGTCCCGCAGTGTTCGGGTGGTCCCGTGAAGATCAGCGCATGGGCTCGCCGGTGCGTGAGCTCCGCTCCTCGCGGGCTGCCTGCCCGGGAAGCGGGCGGACCGGCCCCCCGGCCGCGGGACGGCCCGCGACGGCGTCCTCGGGCAGCGGGGTGTGCCGGATCTCCTCCAGATCCTCGGCGGACTCGACGGAGATCCGCGGCAGGACCCGGTCGAGCCAGGCCGGCACCCACCAGTTCGCCGTGCCGAAGATGTGCATCAGCGAGGGCACCAGCACGGTCCGGATGATGAAGGCGTCGATGAGGATCGCCGTCGAGAGCCCGAGGCCCATCAGCTTGATCACTCGTTCGTCACCGAGGATGAACGAGGCGAAGACCAGGATCATGATCGCGCCAGCCGCGGAGATGACCCGGCCGGTCTCGGCCTGGCCGAGCGAGACGGCGATCCGGTTGTCCCGGCGCGCGGTCCACTCCTCGTGCATCCGGCTGACCAGGAACACCTCGTAGTCCATGGACAGGCCGAACAGGATCGCGAAGAGGATCACCGGGATGAACGCCTCGACCGGGCCGCCGCTGATGCTGAACAGCGATGCGCCCCAGCCCCACTGGAACACCGCGACGACCACGCCGAAGGCCGCCCCGACCGCGAGCAGGTTCATCAGCGAGGCGGTCAACGGGACCAGCAGGCTGCGGAACACCGCTACCAGCAGCAGGAAGGCGAGGAGAACCACGATCCCGATGAACAGCGGCAGCTTGCCCGACAGCGTGCTGGAGAAGTCCTCGAAGGTGGCCGTGATGCCGCCGACGTAGATGCCGGTGCCGGCCTGGTTCGCCTGCGGGATCACGTGGTCGCGCAGCTGGTTGAGCAGCTTCGAGGTCGCCTCGGCCTGCGGGCTCGTCGTCGGGTACAGGGTGGCGATCGCCGCCTGCCCGTTTGGGCTCGGCCGCGGGGCCGAGACGGAGGCGACGCCTGGTGTCGCGCGGGCCGCCGCCACCACAGCGCGGAGGCTTGCCGTGTCCTGCGGCGAATGGATCTCGGCGACGATGCTGAACGGACCGTTGAACCCCGGTCCGAAGCCCTCGGCCAGCAGGTCGTAGCCGCGCTTGGTGGTCTTGGCGGTGTCGCCGTTGCCGAGGTCGGACGAGCCGAGCCGCAGCGAGAGGAACGGGATCGCGATGACGGCGATGACCACCGCGCTGACCACCGCGAACAACTGGGGCCGCCCCTCCAGCCGCTTCGCCCAGTGCCACCAGAAGCCCGAGGTGCTTTCGTGCACCGGGCCCTCCTCAGCCAGCCTGCGCCGGTCGCGCCGGTTGAGCACCTTCATGCCGTAGAAGCCGAGCAGGGCCGGCAGCAGGGTGACGGCCGCGGTCATCGTCATCGCCACGGCTACCGCCGCCGAGATCGCCACGCCGTAGAGGAAGCTCACGCCGAGCGCGAACATGCCGAGCAGCGCGATGCAGACGGTCATGCCGGCGAAGAGCACGGCGCGCCCGGAGGTGTTGACCGCGGTGACCGTGGCCTCCTCCGGGCTCTTGCCTGCGCGTAGGCCGATGCGGTGCCGGTTGACGATGAACAGGGCGTAGTCGATGCCGACGCCCAGTCCGATCAAGGTCGCGAGGACCGGGCTGAACTCGGCGATCGTGAGGACGTGGGAGAGCAGGATGATCAGGATGCTGCCGACCCCGAGGGCCATGATGGCGGTGATCAGGGGCAGAGTGACGGCCAGCAACGAGCCGAAGGCGACGAAGAGGATGATCGCCGCGGCGATGATGCCGATCAGCTCGCTGTAGCTTTGCTGCTGCTGCTCGATGATCGAGACGACCTGACCGGTCGCCTCCACCTGCAGGTCGTCGCCGCCGTAGCCTCGAGCGGTGTCGACGAACCGCTGGATGTCGTCCTTGGGCAGCTCGATGCCCTGCAGGTCGAAGTCGACGGTCGCGAAGGCCGTGTGCCCGTCCTTGCTGATCTGGGCGGCGCCCCGCGGCCCGTATGGGCTCGTGATCCCGGTGACGTGCGGGACCTTGGCGAGCTCGCCGAGCATCTCGCTGGCCCGATCGGAGATGGCACGGTTGGTGATACGAGTCTTGTCACTGTGCAGCACGATGGTGGCGCTGTCTCCCGACGCCGCCGGGAAGTCGCGTTGCAGGAGGTCGATGGCCTTCTGCGAATCGGTGCCGGGCAGGGAGAAGGCGTCCTTGTAACTACTTCCGGCCACCTGGCTGATGCCGCCGAGCCCGAGCAGCGCGACGATCCACAGGAACAGGACGAGCCGACGGTGCCGGAAGCACCAGCGGGCGAGCGAGGCCACGGTTTCCCCTCGGGCGTTGGTGATCGGTGGTGTCGCTACCTGCGACGTCATGCTGACGATTTGCTGCTGATTGCTACCGAGAAACTTACCGGTCGTTCAGTAGGTAGAGTTGAGGGTAACATCCGTCGCGGACTCGATCGGGGGGGTGTATGGCCGCCATGACCGAGCCGACATCGCCCGATCCGGCATCGCTCGATCCACGGGGCGATACCAGATCGCGGATCCTCGCCGCCGCCATGAGCCTCTTCAGCGAACAGGGGTATGCCGGCACCTCGGTGCGGGACATCTCCGAGCGGCTGGGAGTGACGAAGGCGGCGCTCTATTACCACTTTCCGTCGAAGGAGTCGATCCTCGACGCTCTGCTGGAGCCCTTCGTGTCCGAGTTGGGTCGACTTGTCGATCTCGTTCGGCAGTCCCCGCCGCCGCCCCCCCGGATCATCATCGAGCGATTCGTCGAGGCGCTGGCGGGCCCCGGTGGCGTGCTGCTCGTCTTCGCCGACGACCCTTCGGTGATTCACCGTAAGATCGGCAAGAGCGACATACTGTCCCTGCAGCAGGCCCTCGTGCACGGGCTCGCGGGGCCGGCTCCCACCCATCTCGGGTTGCTGCGCGCGTACTGCGCGGTCGGATCCCTGCGGGGGGGGATCATCGGGATGGCGATCGAACGTGCCCAGGCCGCCGCCAGGCAGTCCACCAGCGCCGACGAGGAGCGCCGCAGCGGCGCGGGCGAGGCGGTCACCTGCTCCGAGCGCATCCGGGTCCTTGTCTCGCAGGTATCGAGGACATTCACCCCGCTGGTCTCCGCCGCGGAGCAGGGGGAGATCGTGGCTGCCGCCCTCGCCGCTCTCGGTGACGATCCCGCCGACTCCGTCTCCGTCTCCGCCGCTGGTTCCGGCGGCTGCGGCGCGGTGGGTGATGAGGGGCATGAAAGTGACAGGTCTCCCTCCGGTGCTGACCTGACCGGGTCACGGGATGCTCCGGTCGCCGACGCGGGTCCGGTCGCCGACGCGGGTCCGGTCGAGACATCCTGCCCGGCGCACGAAGAACGTCCCGCGTGCCGGGAGGCCGCGGCGCCTCACCGGTCTCCCGCGCCGGACCTGGCCTCCGTCCGGCTCCACTGACGACTGTATGCGCCGGACCGTGAGCGATCCGGTGCATCACCCCTTCGTATCCACCCACCTTCGCGGTTCATGTGCCTCATCTCACTCTTCAGACGTTCGTAGATGGTGGTCCGTCTATTTGGTCGTGGCAAATGCCGCTTTCGCTCTTGTTTGTCTGGGGCGGTAGGGTGGTCGCGTGTGGAGGATGGATCAGCGTTTGGATGATGAGCCTTCCGCCTGTCCGGCGCACGCCGCGGACGGGTCGACACATCTGCCGCCGGAGGTAGGTCTCGGCGGCTTTGCCTCCGTCGCGACCGGTGATCCTGTGGTGACCGGATCGGACTGACGGGAGGGTGTTGGCGTCGGAGCAGGCCGACCATGACCCTGACGCCGTGTACCGGCATCGAGTCGGCAAGGTGTCGTCGGCGCGTCCTTCCTCCGGAGGCAATGCGGTTGTAAATAGTCCGCAATACCCAGTCGTCGATGTGGAGCCAGTTCGAAGTCCCCGGAAGAAGGTCTCCGAGAGCAGATTCCGAATCGATCGGACCGCTGTCATATCGGGCGACGCCGGACGGTCGGGATGAGGGAGTGTGATAGGGAGTCCGGAGTCGCGCTAGGCCCCCGCCGTCCGATGTCGCCCATCTGACCATGGACGATCCGGCGACGGGACGGTGGAATGGTGGCAGTCGTGAGCCCGGTGGCGCGGAGTTACCAACGCGCCGCGGATCCGGAGCCCGGCGTTGATGAGATGAGCAGTGGCTGTTCGGATCGGTGCCGCCCGCCAGGGTGGCCGACGCAACGATCCGGCCGGCGAGTTCGTGCCAGCGGACCACACCGAATCACCTTCGGTCGGACCACCTCGCAACGCGGGGCGACGAGTAGGGAAAGTTGTAGGTGACGTGCAACCAGTGCCCGCGGGGGAGAACGGCGTGAGGGGAATGACCGGAAGCGGTGTGTCGTGAGCACCCGGTCTCGCCCCGCTTTCGGTAACGGAGTGTCTACATCTCTCACCGGGCTGGCCCTACGGGCCGGCTCGGTCGTCTCGACCTGGCCGCCCCGGACCGCCGTCATCACGGGAGCATCCAGCGGTATCGGCCGGGAGGCCGCGCTGCTGCTGGCCGCGGACCGATGCCGGTCGCTGCTGGTCGGTCGCAACGGGGCCGCGCTTGACGAGGTGGCCGCGGCGACCGAGGGGCACCGGATCGCGGTCGACCTGTCTAGTCCCGGCTCGGAACTGATGGTCTCCTCCCGGGCGACCGAGCTTCTCGGCGAGGTCGACCTGCTGGTGTGCTCGGCAGGCCTCGGGGCGGCGGGCCCGTTCGAGGTAATGTCCCCGGCCGCGATCGCGGAGCTGGTCACGGTCAACGTGCTGTCGCCGATGATGCTGGTCCGGGCCATGTTGCCGGCCATGCTCGACCGCGGCCAGGGGCGCATCCTGCTGGTGGGCAGCATCGCCGGCGCGCTGGGAGTGCGCGGTGAGGTCGCCTATTCCGCAACCAAGGCCGCTCTGCTCGGTTTCGCCGACGCGTTGCGGTCCGAGGTTGCCGGTCGCGGTGTGACGGTGACCCTGTGTCTACCTGGTGTCGTCGACACACCATTTTTCCACCGCCGTGGCGCGCCCTACGTCCGTCGCTGGCCCCGGCCCATACCGGCCGGGCTTGTCGCGCAGCGCATGCTGGCGGCCACCGGACGCGGCGACGCTGAGATCTGGGTGCCACGCTGGTTACTCGGCGCGGTGCGGGTCCACGGTGCGATCCCGTCGGTCTACCGCAGGCTGGCGGGTGTCTTCGGATGATCCGCGGCGTGGTCTACCCGGCCGCTTCCGGCTCTCCGACCGGCCCTGGGGGTGAGCGACACCGACGATGAGAGTGCCGCGGCCGACGGGCGGCCACCGGCCGCAGGCCGCCCAGGTGGTGCCGCCGGAGCATCATTCCGCCCACGGACCTGTGAGGACCAACCGAAGGGGGCCGGCCAGGCGGAGCTCATCCCGATACCGGCCCAGGGCCGGCCCATCTCCCGTACCGGCCCGCGCTGATCGTGCCCATGACCACCCGGTGCGATCCGCATCCTGATCGCCTCGGCGAGACCCGGGCAGCCACCCCCACCGCGGAGCCTTCCGAAGAGCCTTCCGAACCCGGGCTCTGCGGGTACGTCCGCGCCGGTCGTGGCATCCGGGGATGCGGGATCCGACCCGACCGCGTCCGTAGTGCAGACCGCCATCGAAGGAGAGGCGTATGACAGCCATCGACGCCCGAACCAGCCCATCACGCACGCCTGCCCAGCCGGCCGCGACGGGCCTGGCAACTCCCGCCGAGCAGCTGCTGCGCGCCGCCCCGGCGGAGAACTTCCCGGTCTCGCCGTTCGTTCTGCCCGCGGCGGTTCGTTTCCACTTCAACGCGTTGTACGCCTTCAGCCGGCTCGTCGACAACCTCGGCGACGAGGCGGCCGGCGACCGGCTCGCCCTGCTCGACCGGTTGTCGGCGGACCTCGAGGTGATCTGGACAGGTGGGCAGCCGGAGCTGCCGGTCCTGCGCCTGCTCGCGCGGACCGTGCGGGACTGTGACCTGCCCGCCGAACCGTTCCAGCGCCTCGTCGAGGCCAACCGGCAGGACCAGCGGGTCACCCGTTACGAGACCTTCGACGACCTGGTCCGCTACTGCACGCTCTCGGCCGATCCGATCGGACGGATGGTGCTGGGCGTCTTCGGGCTGGCGACCCCCGACCGGGTCGTGCTGTCGGACCGGGTGTGCACCGCCTTGCAGCTCGCCGAGCACTGGCAGGACGTGGCCGAGGACCTCGCCGCCGGCCGGATCTACCTGCCGCTGGAGGATCTGGACACCTTCGGGGTGACCGAGGCCGATCTGCGGGCTTCCGTCGCGAGTCCGGCCGTGCGCCATCTGATGGCCTTCGAGGTCGCTCGGGCCCGTACGGTGATCGACCAGGGCGCTCCCCTGGTGTCGATGGTGCCCGGGCGGCTGCGGCTGGCCCTGGCCGGTTTCGTGGGCGGGGGCCGGGCGGCGTTGGACGCGATCAGGCGCGCCGACTACGACGTGCTCGGTGGGCCACCGAAGGCGACGAAGCCACGGGTCGCCGAGTTCGCGCTGGCGGCGCTGGCCCGGTCGCTGGCTCCCGGAGCGTCGGCGGTGGCGCACACGGCGGCCGCCGTCGCCACCGCGACCAGCGCGGCCGGGGCCTGGCCGGGTTCCGGTTCCGGTTCCGGTTCCACAGCCCACGGCGGCACCGCCGCGACGAGTACCCAGGCCGGCGTCCCCGCAGCACAGTCCGTTCTTCCGGAGATGGGTGAGGTTCGATGAGTACCGCGGCGCAGTTCCCCGCGGGCCGGCCGACCGTGGCGGAGGCGTATGCCGCCTGCGAGGCCGTGACCAAGGAGGCGGCACGCAACTTCTCCTACGGCATTCGCCTGCTGCCGGCCGAGAAGCGGGGGGCGCTGAGCGCCGTCTACGCGCTCGCCCGCCGCCTCGACGACATCGGCGACGGCGATCTTCCCGAGGAGGCGAAGTTCGCCGGGCTGGCCCAGGTCCGCGCGGAGGTCGAGGAGCTGGGGACGAACAGCTCCGATGATCCGGTCTTCGTCGCCCTCGCCGACGCCGCCCGCCGGTTCCCGATCCCGTTGGAGGCGTTCATCGAACTCGCCGACGGGGTCGAGAGTGACGTGCGCGGCACCACCTACGACACGTTCGACGATCTCGTCGGCTACTGCCGCCTGGTCGCCGGGACGATCGGGCGTCTCTCGCTCGGCATCTTTGGCAGCGAGCGGGCCACCTCCCACCGCGACGCCTCGGGGGTCGCGGACGCCCTCGGGGTCGCACTCCAGCAGACGAACATCCTCCGGGACGTGCGCGAGGACCTGCTCGGCGGCCGGATCTACCTGCCGCGCCAGGAGCTGAAGGCCGCCGGCGTCGAACTCGAGGTGGACGCGACCGGTCGCCTCGGCGGCCCCCCCGACGCGCTCATCGCGTACCTGCGGACGTCGGCGCAGCGAGCGGAGGAGTGGTATGGGCGTGGGCTCGTCCTGCTCGACCTGCTCGACCGGCGCAGCGCGGCCTGTTGTGGGGCGATGGCCGGCATCTACCTGCGGCTCAACCGGCGGATCAAGACCGATCCGTCCGCGGTGCTCGATCGTCGGCTGGCGCTGCCCGGCTGGGAGAAGGCGGTCGTCGCCGCCCGCAGCCTCGCGGGGCGGCCCGAGATGAGGGCGGCATGACCACGGGTGCCGGTGCGGACGTCGCGCCGGCATGGGGGACGCGGCCCGCCGGGCGGACGGACGAACGCCCGCATCTCGCCGTCGTCGGCGGCGGGCTCGCGGGCATGGCCGCGGCGCTGCTGGCCGTGGACAGCGGGGCCCGCGTGACCCTGCTGGAGGCACGTCCCCGCCTCGGCGGGGCGACGACGTCGTTCCGGCGCGGGCAGCTGTGGATCGACACCGGCCAGCACGTGTTCATGCGGTGCTGCACGGCCTACCGTGGGCTGCTGCAGCGACTCGGCGTCGAACACCTGACCACCCTGCAGTCCCGGCTGGACGTGCCGGTGCTGCTCGGCGACTCGTTGACCCGGACCCGGCTGCGCCGGACGAGGGTCCCGCTGCCGGCGCCACTGCACCTGGCCCCGGCGTTGCTGGGGTACCAGGCGCTGCCGATCGCCGAACGGCTGCGGGCCGGGCTCGCGGCGTTTCAGCTCGGGCGGCTCGACCAGCGCTCCCCGGCGGTGGACGAGCAGTCGTTCGGCACCTGGTTGTCCACCCACGGCCAGGGCCCCGCGGCGACGAAGGCGTTGTGGGAACTGCTGACGGTCGCGACGCTGAACGTGCCCGCCGCCGACGCCTCCCTCGGCCTCGCAGCCAAGGTCGTGCGGACCGGTCTGCTGGAGGGCGCCGCCGCCGGGGACCTCGGCTGGGCCGAGGTCCCCCTGTCCCGACTGCACGGCGACGCGGCGATGGAGACGCTCACCGCGGCCGGCGCCGACGTGCGCACCGGGGTGAAGGTCCGGTCCATCACCGCCGCGGGCAGCGGATGGGAACTGGCCGTCACCGCGGGCGGGACCGGTCGCGGCGCGGCGGTGCCCGGCACCGACGACCGCGGCGTGCTGCGGGCGGACGCGGTCGTGCTCGCGGTGCCGCCGCCCGCCGCCGCGTCCCTTCTGCCAGCCGGCGCCGAACCCGAGGCGGCCCGGCTGCGTGAGCTCGGCGACTCGCCGATCATCAACGTGCACATGATCTATCCTCGACCGGTGATCGACGGCCCGTTCCTGGCCGTGGTCGACTCGCCCATTCAATGGATCTTCGATCGCACGGTCTCCTCCGGGCTCGCCGCTGCCGGCCCGCCCGGTGCCCAGTACCTGGCGCTGTCGCAGTCCGCGGCGGAGCCATGGGTCGATCGTCCGGCGAACGAGCTGCGGACCCTGTTCGTCGAGGAGATGGCCCGGCTGTTCCCGGCCGCGCGGGCGGCCGGGCCACTGGAGGTTTTCGTCACTCGGGAACGTACGGCGACCTTCCGGCAGGTGCCCGGTTCGCTCGCGTTGCGTCCGGGCGCGTCGACCGGCCTGACCGGCTTCGCCCTGGCCGGGACCTGGACCGACACCGGATGGCCGGCGACCATGGAGTCGGCCGTGCGTAGCGGACTCACTGCTGTCCGTGAGAACCTGGCCGGTATGGGGGTCGACGTCAACGAGCCACGCGGGCCGGGCCCGCAGGCCCGAAGGACGGACGGACGGCTCCCCGAGCAGGTGGGTGAGTCGGTACCGGTAGGCACTGAATCGGTGAGCGCACCGGGCGGCGGCGCCACGGCCGCGCAGGTGCGGGATCCACAGGATCCACGAGGGGACAACGCGGTTCCCGCCGGATCGGCGGCGGTCGTCCGGCCGCTTCCGTCCGGCCAGCCAAGGCACACATCCACAGGGGGATTCCCGGTATGACCATGACGGTTCCGGATGCGATCGAGCGTGGGCGGACCCTCACCGTGCCTGCCTTGCGCGCCACGGTGGATCGGCTCCACCCACGACTTCGTCACGTCGTCGCCTACCACCGCGGCTGGGTCGACGCCGAGGGCGCGCCACTGTCCGGCGGCGGGGGCAAGCTGGTACGCCCGGCGCTGGCGCTGCTGTCGGCGCAGGCCGCCGGCGCCCCGGCGGAGACCGGGCTGCCGGCAGCGGTCGCCGTCGAGCTGGTGCACGACTTCTCGCTGCTGCACGACGATCTTATGGACGGCGACACCGAGCGCCGCCACCGGCCCACGGCCTGGACGATCTTCGGTGCCGACGGCGCGATCCTCGCCGGGGACGCGCTGCTCGGCCTCGCGACCCAGGTCCTGCTGGAGGTCGAGGGGGAGCCCGGCCGTCGTGCGGCGCTGATCCTGGGCGCGGGCGTCCAGGACCTCGTCCGTGGCCAGGCCGAGGACCTGATGTTCGAGAAACGGTCGGACGTCAGCGTCGCCGAGACGCTGCACATGGAGGACGGCAAGACCGGCGCGCTGCTGGCCTGCTCGGCCTCCCTCGGCGCCGTGCTCGCCGGGGCCGGTGACGACATGGTCAACGCCCTCGCCGAGTACGGCTCCCGGCTCGGCACCGCGTTCCAGCTCATCGACGACCTGCTTGGTATCTGGGGTGATCCCTCGGTGACCGGCAAGCCGGTGTTGTCGGACCTGCGTTCCCGCAAGAAGTCGGTGCCGGTCGTGGTGGCCCTGGAGGCCGGCGGAGCCGCGGCCGAGGAGCTGCGGGCGTTCCTCACCGGCACCGGGGAGTCCACCGAGGCGGAGCTGACGCACATCGCGGACCTGATCGAGCGGGCCGGCGGGCGGGACTGGACCACCGCCGAGGCCGACGGCCAGCTGAAGGCCTGCGAGAACGTGCTCCGCTCGCTGTCGATGCCCGCCGAGATCGAGGCGGAACTGCTGGCCCTCGCGCGCTTCGTGACCGAACGAGACCGCTGAGGAGACGACGGGTGAGTGCAGTCGCCGTTCCCGCCCGGCCCGGCGATCAGCACGTTGATCGTCTTCATGACCATCGCATGTACGACGAGGGGAGTCGTCGATGAGCCTGACCTCGGACCCGTCCCCGGCTGCTCCAAAGGCCGCGAAGAGCTCGAAGCGCGTTAACATTCCCGCGCCCGCCACGCCCGACGCTTACGGGATCTCCCGGTCCTCGCCACCGCTGTCCGGCGGTGGTGTGTCCGGCGGTGGTGTGTCCGGCGGTGGTGTGTCCGGCGGTGGCGCGGCGACCGCCGACGGCACCCCGCCCACGACGCAGACCTCGGTCGATCCGGACCTGGCCGCGGCGATGACCGCGGCCAACCAGGCTCGGGACCACCTCCTCGGGCTGCAGTCCGAGGAGGGCTGGTGGAAGGGCGACCTCGAGACGAACGTCACGATCGACGCCGAACACCTGTTCATGAAGCAGTTCCTCGGCATCCGCACCGAGGAGGAGACCGAGCCGATCGCCCGGTGGGTGCGGTCCCAGCAACTCGCGGACGGCGGCTGGGCCACGTACTACGGCGGACCGGCCGAGCTGTCCACCACGGTCGAGGCGTACATCGCCCTGCGTCTGGCCGGTGACGAGCCCGACGCCCCGCACATGGCGGCGGCGGCCGCGCTCATCCGCTCCCAGGGCGGGGTGGCGGCCGCCCGGGTGTTCACCCGCATCTGGCTGGCGACCTTCGGCGAGTGGTCCTGGGACGACGTGCCCGTCCTGCCGCCGGAACTGATCTTCCTGCCGTCCTGGTTCCCGCTGAACGTCTACGACTTCGGCTGTTGGGCCCGCCAGACGATCGTCGCGTTGACGATCGTCGGGTCGCTCCGGCCCGTGCGCGACCTCGGCTTCAGCATCGACGAGATCAAGGTCGCGGCACCCGTGACGCCGCCGAAGCCGGCCCCGCTGCACAGCTGGGAAGGCGCCTTCGAGCGGTTGGACGCGATCCTGCACCGCTATGAGCGCCGGCCGATCAAGGTGCTGCGCACCCTGGCGCTGCGCCGGGCCACCGAGTGGGTCGTCGCCCGCCAGGAGGCCGACGGGTGCTGGGGGGGCATCCAGCCGCCGTGGATCTACTCCGTCATGGCGCTGCATCTCATGGGATACCCCCTCAACCACCCGGTGATCGCCACGGCGTTCCGGGGAATGGAACGCTACATCATCCGGCGCGAGACCCCGGAGGGGCCGACCGCCCAGATCGAGGCATGCCAGTCGCCGGTCTGGGACACCGCGCTCGCGGTGGTCGCGCTCTCGGACGCCGGCGTCCCCGCCGACCATCCCGCGATGGTGCGGGCCGGCCGCTGGCTGGTCGACGAAGAGGTCAGGGTGGCCGGGGACTGGGCGGTCCGCCGTCCGGCGCTCGCCCCTGGCGGCTGGGCGTTCGAGTTCGACAACGACTTCTACCCGGATACCGACGACACCGCCGAGGTCGTGTTGGCGCTGCGTCGCCTGCTCGGTGGCAGCCATGTCACCCCGGGTGGCACCGTCACCCCGAGTGGCAGCGTCACCCCGGGCGGCACCGCCGAGCTCTCGCCGGCCGCGCGTGACCGCGCCTCCCGCGGCCTCGCGGCGGTCGACCCGCAGCTGGCCGGGGCGATGCGCGCGGCCGCGGCCCGTGGGGTCGACTGGAGCGTCGGCATGCGGTCGTCGGACGGGGCCTGGGGTGCCTTCGACGCCGACAACGTGCGGACGCTGACAGCGAAGATCCCGTTCTGCGACTTCGGCGAGGTTGTCGACCCGCCGTCGGCGGACGTCACCGCCCACATCGTGGAGATGCTGGCCGACCTCGGCCGTTCCGACCACCCGATCACCCGGCGGGCGGTGCAGTGGCTGCTGGACAACCAGGAACCGGGCGGCTCCTGGTTCGGCCGGTGGGGGATCAACCACGTCTACGGCACCGGCGCCGTGGTTCCGGCGCTGATCGCCGCCGGCGTTCCCGCCGACCACCCGGCGATCACAGCCGCGGTGCGCTGGCTGCTGGAGCACCAGTCGCCCGACGGTGGATGGGGTGAGGACCCACGCTCCTACGACGATCCGGCCTGGATCGGTCGGGGTGAGCTCACCGCCTCGCAGACCGCCTGGGCCCTGCTCGCGCTGCTGGCTGTCGACCCGCACAGCAAGGCCGTCAAACGGGGAGTGCGCTGGCTGTGCGAGACCCAGCGGCCGGATGGGACCTGGGACGAGCCCCAGTTCACCGGAACCGGTTTCCCCGGTGACTTCTACCTCAACTACCACCTGTACCGGCTGGTCTTCCCGCTGACCGCGCTTGGTCGGTACGTGACCCTCACCGGGGTGGCCACGCCATGAACATCTTCGCATCCGCGGCCGGCGGCGACGGGAACGCCGGGGGCGCAGGGGACGTCGGGGACGGCGCGTCCGCCGGGGACGGCGCGTCCGCCGCCACGACGAGCGCGGCTCAGAGGGCCGTCGCCGCGGCCGCGGGTGCCGGGATCAGGACCGTTCCGGCCTCCCCCACCGAGATCCCGGCGCAGGAGTCGTCGTCGCCGTCCCTGCCGTCGGCCGCGCTCCCGGCGTCGGTCCACCGGCCGGCCGCGGCGGTCGTCCCGGAGCAGGAGCCAACCCCCGTGCGCGGTCGGGCGCGGCTGGTCGTCGCGGCGGCCCTGCGGGTCGAGGCAATGGCCGCCGGTCGGTCGGGCCTCAGCGCGGACACCGTCATCGTGCGCACCGGCATGGGTCCGGAACGGGCGCGCAAGGCCGCCCGGCTGGTGCGCGACACAGGCCCGGACGCCGTCGCCCTCGTCGGTCTCTCCGGGGGACTGGCGGCCGGGATCGAGCCCGGTGACGTCGTCGTGGCCAGCGAGATCCGCAACGCCGACGGCACCGTCGCCGGCCGTTGCGCGGCCGCGCCCCTGCTGGCCGGCGACCTGCGCCGGCTCGGGCTCACCGTGCACGTCGGCCCGATCGTCACCGTGCCGCGGCTCGTCGGCGGCACGGCCCGCGCGGAACTCGCCGCGACCGGGGCCCTTGCCGTCGACATGGAGTCCGCGGAGCTGGCGGCGGGAGTCGGCGACGTGCCGTTCGCCGCCGTCCGCGTCATCGTCGACACGGCGGCGCAGCCGCTGGGACGTATCGACCTGGCCCGCCGCGGAATCCGTGGTCTGCGCACGATGCGTCCGCTCGGGCGCCCCATCGAGGCGTGGGCCGCCGCGGTCGGCCGTCGCCAGGTTCTGCTCGCCGAGCCGCGGGCGTTCTGCGCCGGCGTCGAACGGGCGATCGAGGTCGTCGAGCGCGCCCTGGAGATCTACGGCGCGCCGGTCTACGTCCGTAAGCAGATCGTGCACAACGCCCACGTGGTAGCCGACCTGGCCAGCCGTGGAGCGATCTTCGTCGAGGAGCTCGACGAGGTGCCCGGCGGCTCGACGGTCGTCTTCTCCGCGCACGGAGTGGCCCCGGCCGTCTGGGACCAGGCGGGCGAGCGCGGCCTGTCCGTTATCGACGCCACCTGTCCGCTGGTGGAGAAGGTGCACACCGAGGCCCGCCGGTTCACCGCCCGCGGGGACACCGTGCTGCTCATCGGCCATTCCGGCCACGAGGAGGTGGACGGAACCCTCGGCGAGGCGCCCGGCCGCATCACGCTGGTCGAGTCCTCGGCCGACGTCGGCTCCCTCGACGTTCCCGATCCCGAGCGCGTTACCTACCTCATGCAGACCACGCTGGCCCTGGACGAGGCCGCGGAGGTCGTCGACGCGTTGACGGAGCGGTTCCCGGCGATCGTCGGGCCGGGCTCCACCGATATCTGCTACGCGACCTCGAACCGGCAGAACGCGGTCCGCAAGGTTGCCGAGGAGGCCCAGCTCGTCCTCGTCGTCGGCTCGGCCAACAGCGCGAACTCCGTGCGGCTCGTCGAGGTGAGCAGGCGCGACGGCGTCGAGGCGCATCTGGTCGGGGACGTCGGGGACGTGCATCTGTCCTGGCTTGCCGGCGTGGACACGATCGGCATCTCGGCCGGCGCCTCGGCCCCGCCGTCCCTCGTCAACGAGCTCCTGACCGCGTTGTCGGGTCTCGGCGCGACGGACGTCTCGGTGCGTTCCGTCGGCACCGAGACGCTCGCCTTCCACCTGCCCAAGGAACTGCGCCGACCGGCCCCGGCGCCCGTTCCAGGGCCATAGTGCGCCCGGCTCCCGGGCGGTCCCGAGGTGCGGCCCGGCGAGGGCGAAGCCGGTGGCGTCGCCCGGGCGACACGGTGGGGTTCGGTTCAGCCGGATGCGGCGCCGCGATCGGCCGCGGGCGGCCGGGTCGGTGCGGCGTGCCGCTCACCCCACCGGCGCAGGGCCAGCAGGACCGGTGCCAGGTCCCGGCCGGAGGACGTCAGCCGGTACTCGTGCCGGGACCGGGCGCCCGCCTCCTGGTACGGCTGACGCTCCAGCACCCCCGCGCGCTCCAGCGCCCGCAGCCGCTCGACCAGCACGGCTCGGGGCGCCCCGGTGCCGGCCCGGATGCCCTCGAAGCGGTGGACCCCCAGCGTGATCTCCCGGATGACCAGCAGGGACCAGCGCTCACCCACGACCTCCAGCGTCCGCGCGATCGGACAGGCCCGCGGGCCGTCGGACGATTCCTGCATCGGTGCATCCTATCGATACTGGGTACGTATCCTGAATGCAGCCAGTCTAGGCTGCGGGCATGACCACGACTGAGCCCGAATCCGCGCGGCCCGAATCCGCCTCAGGCCACCCGCACGACCCGGCTGCCTGGGGCGAGCCGCGGAGCAAGACGATCACCTGGCACGACCCGCTGCCGGTCGCCGCGGCGGCGGCGTCGCTGAGCGGGTTGGAGTTCCTGTCCGCGATGCGTGACGGGCGCATTCCGCCGCCCCCGATCTCCCGCCTGTTCGACTTCCGGCCGGTCGAGGTCGCGCCGGGAGACGTTGTCTTCACCTGTCTGCCGGACGAGTCGGCCTACAACCCGATCGGCCTCGTCCACGGTGGCCTGGTCTGCACGATCCTGGACACCGCGACTGCCTGCGCGGTGCACTCCACGCTGGCGGCCGCGGTGGCGTATACCTCCATCGAGATCAAGGTTAATTACCTGCGGCCGGTACGCGTCGTCGTCGGCCGGCCGAGCCGGCTCACCGCGCACGGCTGGGTGACCAGGCCGGGACGGCGGGTGGCTTTCGCTGAGGGAGACGTCCGGGATGACCAGGGCAAGGTCGTGGCCACCGCCAGCAGCACCTGTCTGATCATGGGTGAGACGGCCTGATCCCATGGCCTGATCCCATGGCCTGATTCCGCGGCCTGGCCGGAGACCCGACCCGACGCTCGGCCGGGCCGGATGCGACCACGGGCACGTCGTCGGGCTGCTGGCCCGACATCGTCCGTGGACTGTCCCGAACCCGTGTCCGCGCTGTCCCGGCCTTGTCTTCCCGGTGTCCGCAACTCGGCGGGGTCGGCTAACGGACACCCTTGTGGGGCAGTTCATCGGACGATCCACATGCAGTCTGTACGTACACGCTGTATGGTCAATGCAGAGATCATCGCTCATCCACTGGTGACCTAACGAGAGGGGGCCAGCCGTGGCGGTCGAGTGGCGGTACCAGCTCCGGATTGGGACCTACCTGGCGAAGCAGAAGCTGCTTCGTCGCAAGCACTTCCCGCTCGTACTGGAGCTGGAGCCGCTGTTTGCCTGCAACCTGTCCTGCACTGGATGTGGCAAGATCCAGCATCCGGCGTCCGTGCTCAAGCAGCGGATGAGCGTCGACGACGCCTTGGCCGCGGTGGAGGAATGCGGTGCTCCGGTGGTCGCGATCGCGGGCGGCGAGCCGCTGATGCACCCGCAGATCCACGAGATCGTGAACCAGCTGGTCAAGCGCAAGAAGTTCGTGATCCTCTGCACGAACGGGCTGCTGCTCCAGAAGAAGCTCAAGAACTTCACCCCGTCGCCGTACTTCACCTTCGTCCTGCACATCGACGGTCTGCGTGAGCGGCACGACGCGGTGGTGGAGAAGGAGGGCACGTTCGACGAGTGCGTCCGTGCCTTCCACGCGGCGAAGGCCGCGGGCTTCCGGGTCGGGTCCAACTCGACGTTCTTCAACAACGACAGCCCGCAGGACGTCATCGACATCCTGACGTTCCTCAACGACGACCTCAAGGTCGACCAGATCCAGCTCTCACCCGGCTATGCCTACGAGAAGGCGCCCGACCAGGAGCACTTCCTGGGGGTCCAGGAGACCCGCGAGATGTTCTCGAAGGTCTTCGCGGACGGCCGGCGCAAGAAGTTCCGGCTCAACCACTCGCCGGTCTTCCTGGACTTCCTGGAGGGTAAGAGGGAGCTCAGCTGCACCGCGTGGGGCATCCCGAGCTACTCGCTCTTCGGCTGGCAGAAGCCCTGCTACCTGATGAGTGACGGGTACGTCTCGTCCTACAAGGAGCTCGTCGAGACCACCGACTGGGACGCCTACGGTCGTGGCAAGGACCCGCGGTGCGCGAACTGCATGGCGCACTGCGGCTATGAGACCTCCGCGGTGCTGGCCACCATGGGTTCCCTCAAGGAGTCCATCCGAGCGGCCCGCAGCGTCTGAGCTGGCTCATCGTGGTCTGAGCCGGCTCACGGCGCCACCGTCACCGTCAGGTGACGTCGTCCGGCCGGCAGGTCGCCGCCCCGACCGGGTTCACCCGGTCGGGGCGGTCGTCGTCTGTGCCGCCCCGCCTCGCGTCGGCGGGAGCAGGGCCGGCGGGAGCAGGGTTTCGCTGGCGTTGACGACGCCAGCCGGCCTTAGCCGGCGGTCCCGCGGGAGCCGGCGCCGCCGTCGGCACTGACCGGCGGCTGCTCGGCGAGATCGCCACCGCGGCCGAGCCCGCGCAGCAGCCGGTCGAGCACGGTGCCGACCTCGAGGCGGGCGGTGTCCGGGTCCGCGGCGCCGGCGGTGTAGATGCTCGCCTCCGACAGCAGGGCGGCGACCAGCCTGGTCAGCGGGACCACTGGCAGCGGGTCGATGCGGTCCTCGGCCATCGCGCGCTCCAGCCACTCCGAGAGCAGCCGGTAGCCGTGCTTCTCAACGAGCGCATCCCAGGCGTCGTTGCCCAGCACGGCCGGACCGTCGACGAGGACAATGCGCTGGAAGTCGCTGTCCGCGGTGGAGATGTCGAGCAGGGACTGGAACCCGGACCGGAGCTGCGTCCAGGCGTCGCTGGGAAGCTCCGCGTCCCGGGCAAGTTCACCGGCGACGAGCTGTTCGGCCACCTCCGTCGCGACCTGTTCCATCACGGTGCGAAACAGTGCGGCCTTGTCGCGGAAGTGGTGATAAAGCGCGCCGCGGGTGACCTGCGCGTCGGCGACGATCTCCTCGGTGCCGGTGGAGGCGAACCCCTGTTCGGCGAACCGACGGCGGGCGGCGGAGATCAGGGCCTGACGGGTGTCAGCCGTCTGCTCGGTACGACGGCTTCGTGTCACCCCTTGATTATGGTGTAGCCGAGGCCGTTGTACCCACTACCGTCCCGGCACGAGCGGGCCTGGTCGTGACGAAGCTGCTCCGATGCACCCGCAACCGCCGACGGACGCCGATCCGTGGCTGTTGCCTCGCCCCCTGGTCGCGCCCTCGCCAGCCGTTCGTCGCGCATCGCCGATCACTTTTCGTTTTCAACTGGTTGCAGTCGGGTATCTCCGATCACCCCTGTCGATCATGAGGTTACGGGAGGTGCTCATTGTTGCCGCGGGGCGTGGTGGGCACCATCGTCGATGCTCATGTCGGCTACCCCGCCGCCGGCCGGAGGCCTGGGATTTCATGGTGGCGCGGCAGGAGAGTTTCGGGGGGGAGATCTCCATACCGGCTCGGCCAGACCGGGACGGAAGCCTTGTAACCCCGCATTACCCGGGGCGCCCGCACGCCCTTGAGGGGCCCGTGGCAGTATCACTTTCTGTGACAGTGCTGCTGTGGGTCGCCGTTGCCTCTCTGCTCGCCTGGCTCTACCTGACCGTCGGCCATGGGTTCTTCTGGCGGACCGATCAGCGCCTGCCATCCCGGCAGGCGCCGACCGCTTGGCCCAGTGTGGCGATCGTCGTGCCGGCTCGGGACGAGGCCGACGTGCTTCCCGTGACGCTTCCGACGCTGCTTGCCCAGGACTATCCCGGTCCTGTCCAGCTGATCCTGGTGGACGACGGTTCCACCGACGGGACCACGGAGGTTGCCCGGGACCTGGCGGAACAGGCCGCCACGCGTGGTGAGACCAACGTGACGCCGGCCATGACCACATCCACCGAACCCCCCACTGGCTGGACCGGGAAGCTGTGGGCGCTGCGGCGGGGCATCGAGTGCGCTGGCGACGTCGACTTCCTGCTCCTCACCGACGCGGACATCTCCCACCGCCCGGGATCGCTGACCGCGCTCGTCGAGTCGGCGACCTCCCAGAAGCTGGACATGGTGTCGCAGATGGCCGTGCTACGGGTGCAGACCGGCTGGGAGCGTCTGATCGTCCCGGCCTTCGTGCACTTCTTCGCGATGCTGTACCCGTTCCGGTGGTCGAACCGGCCGGGTTCGCGGGTGGCCGCCGCGGCCGGCGGATGCTCCCTGATCCGCCGGGAGGCCCTTGCGGCGGCCGGTGGACTGGCGGAGGTGCGCGGCGCCGTCATCGACGACGTGGCGATCGCGCGGATCATCAAGCGCTCGGGCGGGCGGACGTGGCTCGGACTCGCCGAGCAGGTCCACAGCCAGCGCCCGTATCCGCGGCTCGCGGATCTGTGGAAGATGGTGTCCCGCAGCGCCTATGCGCAGTTGCGGCACTCCCCGTCGCTGCTGGTCGGGACCGTGTTGGGACTGAGCCTGGTCTTCGTCATCCCAGTGGTCGCGACCATCGTGGGCATCGTGACCGGCGACGTCGCCACGGCTCTCGTCGGTGGGATCGCTTGGTTGATCATGACTGTCACCTATCTGCCGATGACCCGCTACTATTGTCAGCCGCTGCCGCTGGCCCTGCTGCTCCCCGGAGTGGCCGTGCTGTACCTCGCGATGACGGTGGACTCGGCGCGGCTCAAGCGGGCCGGGCGGGGAGCGGCCTGGAAGGGACGTACCTACCAGGATCACGGTGCCCCGGCCGCCGCCCCCGAGTATCCGAACGGCCCGGGTGAACGGCGTGAGGGTTCGGTGGCCGGGCCGCCCGACTCCGGCGGCTCATCGGCCTCCGCCGGCGGCTCATCGGCTTTGCCATCCGCCTCGTCCACGGTGCCCGCAACACCCCTGGTAATGGCGACATCCTCGGCGGTCCCCGCGCCGGCCGTGGCGCCGGCTTCCCCCACGCCTACGTCCATACCGACGCCCACTCCCACGCGGTGGCCCGCATCGTCATCGGCCTCGCCGCCGGTCCGGGGCGGATCGACCGATCAGCCCCGGACCTAGCCGGTGGTCCCGAGCTAGGACGGGGTGCCGTGGCCGAGTCGGTAGAGGGCGGTGGCTAGGAACGCTCCGTCGCGTGAGTGAGTCATCCATCCCGGCCGGGACAGTCGAACAGGACCGGCTGGCGGTCGGCCTCACCATCCGCGACAGGCAGATCGTCGCCCTGCTGGGTCGGCCTCCGGCTTGGACCGCGACAGTAACCGCCGGGCCCGCGCCGGACAGGCGGTCGCGCTGTTCTATCGGCTCTACGGCACCGCACCCGCGCCTGACTGCCCGTCCGAGTCAGACCGTGGCAGGAGCCGGCCCTTGTTCCAGACGACGTCGGAGAGTAACCGCATTCTCGGCAAGGGCGGAGATGAGATAACCCGGACCAGCCAGGGGAAGCAGCGCCACCCCGTCCGCGACGGCCGCTTGCGCGCCGGATTCCGCCCTCTTTGCCGGCACGGACTCCCGCCGGGCTGCCGGAGAGCCCACCGGATCGGGCCCCGCGACGAGGAGCGACCCGAGGGCACGAGCCGAGCCGAGGAGGGCTGGTCCGGTCAGGCCAGGTATCTCGGGACCGAGGACGAGATCCTGGCGCAGCAGGGGGGTCGGTTCGGATGGCGGATCCACCTCCGCATGGGCGTCCATGTCCACCCGCAGGGTGCTACGTATCGATCCGGTCGTCTCCCCGAATCGGCCCAGCACGATCTCCTCGCGCAGCCGTAGCCAGGCCGTGGTCGCCAAGTGCACATCGGTCACCAGGAGATGGTCCGAGCCCCGCGCCGCGACGGTCGGCTCCGGCGCGAAGTCCAGCGCGCCACCCGGGGCCACCCGTGCCGACACGGTGAAGCGGGACGGCCCGGGCCCGTGACCGGGCAGGGCCACCGTCGCGGCCACCGAACGCACCACCAGGCGCACCCCGCTGCCGACGGAGATGTCGAGTCCCAGATCATCACCCGCCAGCGGTCCGGCGGTCGCGTTGACCAGGTGAACCGTCGCGGTCGGCAGCGCGTCCGCGGATAGCGCGGGCACCGTAGACGGGGCCCTGGTCCGACCAGGGGATGCTCCGGTCTGGCGCAGGACGATCGGCACGTCGGAGCGCAACTCGATGAGCCTCGCCGTGCCGTCCGGAGCCGATTCGACCCGGATGACGGCCCGTGCCCGTACGGCCGTGCGGCCCGTTCGGGCGGCCGTGACGAGGGGGCCCTCCGGCCCGGCCGCGACCCCGCCCAGGATGACCCCCCGTCTCATGGCTGCCATGGTGCCAGCCGGGGGCGACGGGATCGGCCGGCGCCCGCGGGTCCACCCGGCGCCGCGCGATCGCGATCGGCCGAGTAGCCGACCATGCGAGTAGCCGACGGGCCGGGTCTGGGACCGATGACGACGAGTCGGCGGGCACCGGTCAGGATGTGAACATCCGTAGCGCCGTGGTGCGGTGCCGTTCGGCCAGGAGATCGAGGCGGATACCGGTGACGGCGGGCAGCAGCCGGGGCGGGCGTCGGGAAGCCTCCGCGCCGGCCAGCGCGATCGCCTCGACCTCGTCGGCGAGCCGGGCGAGCACGGCGGTGACGGCCAAGGGGTCCAGCCCCATCAGGCGGGTCGCGGCGGTCGCGGGTCCGGTGACCGTGGTGTGGGCGGCGACCAGGGCGGCGTCCGAGGGACGCAGGCCCGCGCCCGCGGCGACCATGCCTAGTGCGCACGGGTGGTGCGGTGCACGTGGACCGGGCGGCACGGGCCAGGCGGCCCGGCCCGCTCGCAGCAGCGTGCGCCCCTGAGCCCGGCTCGCGTCGCGTTGGGCGGGGGAGGGCATCCGGGCGTCGAGCTCGGCGTCCAAGGTGGCGATGGTGGTGGGTGTGACGATGGTGACGGGTGTGACGGATGCGGTGGGGACGTGGTCGGCGTGTGGCGCCCGCGTCGCGGGACCCGGCTGCGTGCCGGCCCGGCAGGCTGCGGCCGCGAAGGCCGCGGCGACCAGGCCGGTCGTGGTGAGCCGTCCGACGAGGAAGGCCGCCAGGTCGGACAGGTTCGCCAGACTCCCGTCCGTCACCGCTGCTTCAACACCGCCCGAGTGGGCGTGACCTCCCGTGGGCATCCGGCCGTCCGCGAGGACCAGCAGCGTCGCCCGCCGTCCGGATCGCCCGGTCGGACCAGCCACGTCCTCGGTCCCGCCGTCCCGTGCGGTATCGCCCTCAATCGTCACCGTAGCCGCTCCCGGCGTTAGTCAGTGTCCGAACCGCTGTGGCGTTTACATTCATCGGGCCCGGAAGCCTCTGGATACGCAGTGACAGCCGTGGTAAGAACCGTCAGAACACTCAGAATCAGAACATTCAGAACAGGAAGTAGCGCTGGGTCATCGGGAGTTCGCTCACCGGATCCGCCTCGATCGCCTCACCGTCCACCGTGACGGTGAACGTGTCGGGGTCCACCCGGATGTCCGGTGTCGCGGTGTTCTCGGGAAGATCCGCCTTGCCGCGGCGGCGCACATCCGCGACCGGCACCACCGGGGTGGCGAGCCCCAGCCGTCCGGGCAGCCCGTCCTCGATCGCCGCCGGGGCAACGAAGATCAACGACGACGCGGCGGCCGGACCACGGGCGGCTCCCCACATCGGCCGGGGCAGCACCGGCTGCGGGGTCGGGATGGAGGCGTTCGCATCGCCCATCGCGGCCCAGGCGATGAACCCGCCCTTGAGGACCAGCGACGGCCGCACCCCGAAGAACGCCGGGTCGTACAGCACCAGGTCGGCGAGCTTGCCGGGCTCCACCGAGCCGATCTCCGCGTCCAGGCCGTGCGCCACCGCCGGGCAGATCGTGTACTTGGCGATGTAGCGTCGGGCCCGGGTGTTGTCGGCCCGATCGTCGCCGGCCAGGGACCCGCGCCGGAGCTTCATCACATGCGCGGTCTGCCAGGTACGCAGGACGACCTCGCCGATCCGGCCCATCGCCTGCGAGTCCGAACCGATCATCGAGATCGCGCCCAGGTCGTGCAGGATGTCCTCGGCGGCGATCGTCGACGGCCGGATCCGGCTCTCGGCGAAGGCCAGGTCCTCGGGCACGCTGGGGTTGAGATGGTGACAGACCATCAGCATGTCGAGGTGCTCGTCGAGGGTGTTGACGGTGTGCGGGCGGGTCGGATTCGTCGATGACGGCAGCACGTTGCCGGCGGCCGCGACCGTGATGATGTCCGGGGCATGCCCGCCGCCGGCCCCCTCGGTGTGGTACGCATGGATCGCCCGACCGGCGATGGCGGCCAGCGTGTCCTCGACGAAGCCGGCCTCGTTCAGGGTGTCGGAGTGCAGCGCAACCTGGACGCCGGCGGCGTCGGCGACCCGCAGGCAGGCGTCGATTGCGGCCGGCGTCGTCCCCCAGTCCTCGTGCAGCTTGAAGCCGGCCGCCCCGGCGCGCAGCTGTTCCCACATCGACTCGTCGCTGACCGTGTTGCCCTTGCCGAGCAGGACAACGTTGACCGGCCAGTCGTCCAGCGCGGACAGCATCCGCGCCAGGTTCCAGGATCCGGGCGTCACCGTCGTCGCCTTCGTGCCCTCGGCCGGGCCGGTGCCGCCGCCGATCAGCGTGGTGATGCCGGCGCCCAGCGCCTCCGGAACCTGCTGCGGGCAGATCAGATGGACGTGGCAGTCCACCGCGCCGGCGGTGAGGATCTTCCCGTTACCGGCGATGATCTCGGTGCCGGGCCCCATCACCAGCTCGGGATGGACGCCGTCCATTGTGTCCGGGTTGCCGGCCTTACCCAGCGCGACGATCCGGCCATCGCGGATCCCCACGTCGGCCTTGACCACACCCCAGTGGTCGAGAACGACGGCGCCGGTGATGACGAGGTCGGGCGCACCCTCGGCGCGGGTTGCCAGGGACTGCCCCATCGACTCACGGATGACCTTGCCGCCCCCGAAGACGGCCTCGTCACCGGTCCCGGTGCCCGCCGGCCCGCGGCTGCGGTCCTCCGTCACCTCGATGAACAGGTCGGTGTCCGCGAGCCGGATACGGTCGCCGACCGTGGGGCCGTACAGCGCCGCGTAGCGGGAGCGGTCGAGTCGGCTCACGAACCCTCTCCCTGAAAGCCCGATATATCCTCGATCGTCGCGGTGTCCGCAATCCGGGTGCCGCTCGCGGCGTCCAACGGGCCGGCCGATTCCGGCCGCAGGCCCGGCACGACCCGGGCGCCGGCCAGCGGCACCAGTTCGATCTCGCGTTCCACGCCGGGTTCGAAGCGGACCGCGGTGCCGGCGGGCACCGCGAGCCGGTGGCCCCAGGCACTCGCCCGGTCGAAGTCGAGAGCGGGGTTCGCCGCGGCGAAGTGGTAGTGCGAGCCGACCTGCACCGGCCGGTCGCCCATGTTACGGACCAGCACCGTGCGTACCGGGCGTCCGGCGTTGATCTCGACGGGATCGTCGCCGGTCAGGATCTCCCCGGGGATCACGGGATCGGCCGGTGGACGGTGACCAGCTTGGTGCCGTCCGGGAAGGTGGCTTCGACCTGCACCTCGCCGAGCATCTCCGGCACGCCCTCCATGACGTCGTCCCGGGTGAGCACGGTTCGCCCGGCGCTCATCAGGTCCGCGACGCCGCGACCGTCCCGCGCGCCCTCCAGCAGGAACGAGGTGATGATCGCGGTCGCTTCGGGATGGTTCAGCCGCAGCCCACGGGCTCGCCGTTCACGGGCGAGCCCGGCCGCCACATGGATCAGCAGTCGTTCCTGTTCATGGGGGCTCAGCAGCACGAATGCGAAGCCTAGCAGGTCGGGGAATGCCGCCGGCCTGGTTCGGTTCGGCGCGGTCCACGACATGCCGGCGACGCTCCGGCCCCGATGCTCGTCGGACATATCGGGGCGCAATGTGACGGTCAGGTGAACGGCGACGCTCTCGCAACCCAAGAAAAGTTTCGTCCAGGTTTCTGTCCCGACATTGCCGGGGACGCCGCGGGAGCGTGGTGCCGTCAACAGTAAGAATGGAGTTACTGGTAATTCACCCGGGCGCGATGGGACCGATACGCATCCTTTCTAGCGTCCGGGGAACCGCTCTGGCGTCCGGGGAACCGCTCGGGCCGGTCGGACCGACCGGCAGGTGGGGGTACGCCCGGAATGAGGCTGACAGGGGTTCGGTTGCTCACACTGGTCTTCGGGCGGGGCCGCGCCGCGGTCGGCATGATCGCCGGGATCGTCGTGTTCTTCCCGTCCCTGGTCAACATGGTGTTCCACCCGCGTTACCGGCTGGCTCCGGCGCATGGTGGGTAATGACACGTGGCAAACAACAATCACGCCATCGCCGCCCTCCCGGCGGGTGGTGCCGGTCCGCCGACTCCGGGGACACCCGGCTTGTCTTGGAGTAAAGGAAGTAATGGGGGTGATTTCGCCGTTGGTCATACGTGATCCCGTTCCGGGCGTGCCGCCATCGGATGCAGACTCGGTGCTGACCGGCAGACGAGAGGCCGCCATGAACGCCGAACGCTCCAGCCGGGGACCCCGACTGATGACGGTGTCCGGCGGAGCGTCCCAGCCGACCGTCTCCTCTGCCACGCCCCACCGATCGGCGACCCCGGCCCGCACGGCGGCGTCGGGCACGACCTCCACCACCGCTCCCGCGGTCGACCCGCGTGATCCGGCGGCGGCTCCTGGTCCGACCGGGCAGGCACCCGTGGTCGGCGCGGACCTGCTGCGTCCGTCCGAGGCACAGCTCGCTCGACTGCGTCGGGTGGCCGCGGGTGAGGAGGAAGCCGACCTCGTCATACGCGGTGGGCTTGTCGTCGCCGTCCACAGCGGTGCCGTGGCCGCGCGGGACATCCTGATCGTGGGGTGCTACATCGCCGCGGTCACGAAGCCGGGAACGTTGGCGGGTCGGCGCTCGCTCGACGCCGCCGGCAGATTCGTCCTGCCGGCCTATGTCGACGCCGGCCTGCGCGTCGAGGAGACGCTGCTCACTCCGGGGGAACTGGCTCGCCTGATCGTCCCGCGGGGAACCGTCACCCTGGTGACCGACCCGGCCGTCCTGGTCGCGCTGGGCGGTCTGCGCGGTGTGGATCTGGTGACGGGATCCTCGACCCCGTTGCGGGTGCTGGTCCGAGCGGGGCAGGTGCCCGGGAGGCAGGTCCCCGGGAGGCAGGTCCCCGGGACCGGGGCGCCCGCAGCCCCGGTC
Organism: Frankia sp. BMG5.23; assembly: GCF_000685765.2. NCBI lineage: Bacteria > Bacillati > Actinomycetota > Actinomycetes > Frankiales > Frankiaceae > Frankia > Frankia sp. BMG5.23. The sequence goes on along the minus strand of NZ_JDWE01000012.1, from coordinate 92,866 downwards.
GTCGAGGTGCCTCCGATACCGCCCGCCTCCGCGCTGACCGCGCTGTCCTCGGTAGGGGCGGCGCCCGTCAAGTCGTCCGCCACGGAGGCCGGCGGTCTGCTGTGGGCGGCCGGCAGCGGGGCCGAGCCGGTCCGGGGCAGGGCCAGATCGGTCGCGGAGCTTGCCACGGTCGGGCATCTCGATCACGACGTGCGACTCGCGGTCGGTCGGGGGATGGGCCAGATCGACGCCATCCGGCGGTTCTCCCTGCTCCCCGCCCGCAGGCACGATCTGGAACCCACCCTGGGGTCAATCGCGCCCACCCGCTTCGCTGATCTCCAGGTCGTCTCCTCCCTGGCCGGAACCGCGCCGCCCGACGTGGTGGTGGCGGGTGGCCGGATCGCCGCGGAATGCGGCCGACCCCTGTTCGACAACCTCGACATCTCGCCCGCCTGGGCCACCAGCCGGACACGACTCCCGGCGAACCTGCACGCCGGCTCCTTCACATCACTCGGCCTGCGACGGTCCCACCGGCAGGATGCCAGTGTGGTCGTGGTGAGCGTCGATCCCCCCCGCGACCCGGGGACGGCGCCGCCCGTCGGTGGACCAGCGCGGGCGTTGCGGATGACCGGGACGGGCCAGGTCTCCGGCCTCTCCCACCCGCGTGGACTCCGTACCGTGCGGGTGGAACCCACCCTGCGGGACGGCTGGGCGGTAGCCGATCCGTCTCGGGACCTTCTCAAGATCGCAATTTTCGGTCGGGACGGCTCCTCGGACGAGATCGACGTCGGGCTGCTCCGCGGGTGCGGGCTGACCCGGGGCGCGCTCGCGGTCACGACGGCGGAGCCGCCGGGGCATCTGATCGTCGTCGGGGCGCGGGACGACGACATGGTGACCGCCGCTCGGGCCCTCGAGGGCATGGGCGGGGGCTACGTGGTGGTCGACCAGGGCTGGGTGCGGGCGGCGTGCGCGCTGCCCCTGCTCGGGGTGATGAGTGACGCACCCTGGGAGGCGGTGCTGGGAGAGCTGGCCGCGGTGGACACGGCCGCAGCCGATCTCGGCTGCCGGCTGCCGTTCCCGCTGCGCACGCTGGCCGGATGGGGCTGCGCCCTCTACACCCGGCCCTGACCTCCACACCCGACCCTGACCTCTACACCCGGCCCTGACCGGCGTCGCTGGATCAGCGGGCGCTCCGGGGCCCAGGGCGGGGAGCGTGGTGCACTCACCCGAGGCCACGAAGCGCCAGCCGTGCCGCAGCGCCGGGTCGATAGACGGCGTGACATGTCCACCTCAAACCTGTCGCATCCCTCTCCACAGTTCGCGCCAGCATCGGTAAGGTAACACTGGGTAACGTTGGGGGTGTTGGTCTGGGTCGGTGCGAGTGGAAGCTGGCGATAACACGGGTGAGATAGCGCAGGTGAGGTGATGAACGCTGCCGCCAAGCAAGATCAGAACTACGTCACTGAGCGTCTGTCTTGATGAACATCCACGTAACCTTCCGCCGTTATGGTCGGTTCTTATGCAGCGTTCGTCCGCCTGCCTGACCCCCGGATCGCCGGCTGGCTTCCCGCGTCATCCCCTCCCGCGCTTCCTTCCACTGGTCGGACCATTGGTCGGATCGGGCGGGGGAGGCCGCTGTGACGACTAGCGGTGCGACGGCCGTCATGTTCCGTCCACGTACGGTAGGGGAGGCAGTGGAGATGCTGGCGACCGCCCATGACGCTGGCAGGGCGGTCGATCTGCTGGGCGGCGGCACCGATCTCGTCCCCGCCCTCCGGTCCGGCGAGCGTCGGCCGGGGGCGGTAGTCGCCCTGCGCCGGGTCCTGGAACTGCGGGTCCGCGGCGCCGGGGCGGATTCGCTCACCGTCGGTGCGGGCGTGACTTACACCGACCTCGCGGGCTGGTCACTGTCGCCCGGCCTCGCCCTCGCCGCCCGGGTGGTCGGTTCCGCGCAGATCCGCAACCTCGGCACGGTCGGTGGCGCGCTGGGCTCGGCACGTCCCACCGGTGACCTGCTCACCTTCCTCACCGCCGCGGACGCCGAGATCCTCGTGGCCTCGCCGCGCGGACCCGGCCGGATGACGCTGCCCGCGTTCCTCGCCGACGGGCTCGCCCCCGACGCCCTGGTCACCGCGGTAAGGCTGCCGCGGCCGGCCGGACCGCAGAGCTATCTCAAGATTGGGGGCAGGCAGGCCGCCTACCAGGCGTTGGTGTCGTGCGCCGTCCTCGTCGACCGGATGCGCCATCGACTGGCCTGCGCGATCGGGGGGGTGGGTCGGCTGCCGATCCGGATGACCGTCGCCGAGCGGTTCGCACACGACGCGGTGGACTGGTCCGCAGGGGCCGCGTCCTCGTCGGCGGCCCGCCGGTTCGGTGAGCTGGTAAGCGAGGCGGTCTCGCGGGTCGGGCCGGAGCTCGCGGCGGGTCCGCGGGTCTCCGCCGACTACCGCCGGCATGCTGCCGGCGTGCTGGCCGCCCGGGCGTTCACCCGATGCCTGGATGCCGCGGGGGCGCCGGTGGACCCCCGAGTCGAGCGGGACGTCCGGCCATGACCGCCCGTTTCGCGAGGGAAGTCCCGGCCGGACCGCCGGCCGGACCGCCGGCCGGGTCGTCCTGGCCGGACGACGGCGTCGTCGCGCCATATCACCTCCATGTCGACGGCTTCCTGCACACGGTGGCCGGCGCCTGGATCGGGGACTCCCTGCTCACCGTCCTGCGGGACGTCATCGGGGTGACCTCGGTGAAGGACGCGTGTGAGCAGGGGCGCTGCGGTGCCTGCTCCGTTCTCCTGGACGGCCGGTTGGTGGCGTCCTGCACGGTGCTCGCCGCGGACGCCAACGACGCCCAGGTGAGCACCGTTGCCGGTCTGAGGACGGCGGGACCCGCCAGGGCCGTGCGGGCGGCGTTCCTCGAGGAGGGTGCCGTGCAGTGCGGCTTCTGCACCCCCGGGTTCGTGGTCGCGGTGACGGACCTGCTCACCCGGCGGCCGGATGCGGACGAGGAGGAGATCAGGGAATCGCTGGCCGGCAACATCTGCCGGTGCACGGGTTACGGCCGGATACTCGCTGCCATCAGAACAGTGCAGGCTGAGCGGGGCACCCTACTTTCGGGGGATGCACCTGCTCCGCCCCACCGGGGGGTGGGGCGATGAGTCTGGGGATCGGTCGTCCGGTGCGTCGTCCGGATGGGCCGGACAAGGTGACCGGCAGCTTCTTCTACGTTGGTGATCTGCGTGTTCCGGGGATGGTGCACGCCCGCACCCTGCGATCGCCCCATGCCCGGGCGCGGATCCGGCGCGTCGACGTCGACGCCGCGCGCCGGCTGCCCGGCGTCGTGGGGATGGTGACCGCCGCCGACGTCCCCGGCATGGCCACCTACGGGCTGATCGTCGCCGACCAGCCGGTGTTCGCCGCGACCGAGGTTCGGTACGCAGGGGAGCCGGTCGCCGCCGTGGCCGCGGTTGACGTCCGGACCGCGCGCCGGGCGCTCGCCGCGATCGAGGTGGACTACGAGCCGCTGGCACCTTCGACCGACCCCGACCGGGTATGGCAGCCGGATGCCGAGCCGCTGCATCCGGCGGGCAACCTGTACCGCGAGATCGAGCTGCGCCACGGGGATCCCGACGCGCTCGGCCCGGTGGTGGTCGAGGACCAGTACCTCGTCGGGATGCAGGACCAGGCGTTTCTCGCTCCCGAGGCGGCCCTGGCGATGCCGGCCGCCGATGGTGGGGTGGACCTGCGGGTGGCGACCCAGTGGCTGCATTCGGACCGGGAGCAGATCGCGGCCTGCCTCGGTCTCCCGGAGGAGCTCGTCCGTCTCACCCTGGCCGGTGTGGGGGGTGCCTTCGGCGGCCGGGAGGACGTCACCCTTCAGATCCACGGCGCCCTGCTCGCCCGGGCTACGGGGCTTCCGGTGCGGATCGCCTACGACCGGGTTGAGTCCTTCCTGGGCCATCCGCACCGGCATCCGGCCCGGATGTGGTTCCAGCACAGCGCCACCGCCGACGGAAACCTGGTCAGCGTGCGGGCACGGCTGGTGCTGGATGGCGGTGCCTACGCGTCGTCCTCGCCGGCGGTGCTGGCGAACGCGGTCACCCATGCCGCGGGTCCGTACCGGGTCCCGAACGCCCACCTGCACGGAGTCGTCGTGCGGACCAACAACCCCCCGTGCGGCGCCATGCGGGGGTTCGGGGTGCCGCAGGTGACCATCGGTCACGAGGCCCAGATGGACCGGCTGGCCGACGCCCTCGGCATGGATCCGGTGGACCTGCGCGTCCGCAATGCCGTCCGACCGGGGGATGTGCTGCCCACCGGTCAGGTGATGGGCGCACCGCTGCCGGCGCGGGAGGTCATCGAGGCGGTGGCCTCGCGTCCGCTCCCGCCGGCGATGCCGGCGAACGTCGCGGTGACCGCGTTGCCCGGCGGCCGACCGGCCGCGGCCGAACCGAGCCGGGTCCGTCGGGGGGTCGGCTACGCCCTGGCCTACAAGAACCTGCTCTTCTCGGAGGGCATGGACGACTCCTCCGTCGCCCGTGCCCGCCTGGAGCTGGCTGAGGACGGAACGGTACGGGTCCGGCTGCACAGCGCGTGCGCCGAGGTGGGCCAGGGGTTTGTGACGATCGCGGGGCAGATCGCCCGCACCGAGCTCGGCGTCGAACAGGTCGTGTTGGCGCCCGCGGACACCGCGGTCGGCAGTGCCGGATCGACCAGCGCGTCCCGGCAGACCTGGATGAGCGGAGGCGCCGTGCGCGGAGCCTGCGCCGCGGTCGCCGATCGCCTGCTCGCCCGGGTCGCCCGCACCGCGGGGCTGCCCGCGGAGGTCGTCGAGGCACCTCGACGGACGCTGACCGTCAACGCCGGGGAGATCGTCGGGGTGGAGGCCGGGTTGCGGGTTCCGCTCGCCGAGGCGCTGGCCGACGGGCCGATCGAAGCGGAGTACACCTTCCACCACCGGCGTACCTCCGCGCTGGACGCCGACGGACAGGGCGATCCGCACGTGGCCTTCGCCGCCGCGGCGCACCGCGCGGTTGTCGATGTCGATGTCGACCTCGGTCTCGTGCGGGTCGTGTCGATGGCGCTGGCCCAGGACTGCGGTACGGTGCTCAACCCCCTGGCGCTGCGTGGTCAGGTCGAGGGGGGAACTGCCCAGGGGCTGGGCCTCGCCGTCATGGAGGAGCTGGTCACGGTGGACGGGGTGGTGGTCAATCCCACGTTTCACGACTATCTGCTGCCGACCATCGCCGACGTCCCGGACCTCGATTTCGTCGCCGTTACCCATCCGCAGCCGGATGCGCCCTACGGGGTGAAGGGCGTGGGGGAGGCGCCTACCTGTACCGCGACCCCGGCGATCATCGCGGCGATCCGGGTCGCCGTCGGACGGGATCTGCGGCGCGTTCCGGTGCGACCCGAGGACCTCGTCACCATCTCTCCGACGACCGCGCCTCCGACGACCGCGCCTCCGACGACGCCGGGACAAGGTGTTCCGGCGGCATGAACGAGCCCACCGCGGACGTTCTGCCGGAGCGGCCACAGGCGCTACGGTCACGGCGAGTCGTGCTGCCCGGGGGCGAGCGTCCGGCAGCCGTGCACGTCGCGGACGGCCGGATCGCCGCGATCACCGCCGCGGACGAGATCCCTCCCGGGACCCTGGTCACGGACCTCGGCGAGCTGGCTCTGCTTCCCGGCGTGGTCGACTCCCACGTGCACATCAACGAACCGGGGCGGACCGAGTGGGAGGGGTTCGCGACCGCGACCCGGGCCGCCGCGGCCGGTGGTGTCACCACGATCATCGACATGCCGCTGAATTCCGTTCCGCCAACGACCTCGCTCGCCGCCCTGGCCGCCAAACGTGCGGTGGCGGCCGGCCAGGTCGCCGTCGACGTCGGCTTCTGGGGCGGCATCATCGGCGCCGACGCCCGCAACCTCGATGATCTGGCCGCCCTGCACGGCGCCGGGGTCTTCGGATTCAAGGCCTTCCTGGCCCCGTCGGGGGTCGAGGAGTTCCCGCACGTCTCGATGGACGTCCTCGGGGCCGCCGCCCGGCGCACCGCCCGGATGGGGGCCCTCACCGTCGTGCACGCCGAGGCGCCCTCCGTTCTCGCCCTGGCACCTCCCACCGTGGGGCGGGCCTTCGCCAGCTGGTTGGCGTCGCGCCCGCCGGCCGCGGAGACCGAGGCCGTGGCCGCGCTGGCGGCGCTGTCCGCCGCCACCGGTGCCCGCCTGCACGTGCTGCATCTGGCGGCGGCCGATGCCCTCGACGACGTGCTCGCGGCGCGGGACGCGGGGTTGCCGATGACGGTGGAGACGTGCCCGCACTACCTGACCTTCACGGCCGAGGAGGTCCCCGACGGAGCTACCGTCTTCAAGTGCGCACCTCCCATCCGGGACAGCAGGAATCTGGACCGGTTGTGGGACGGGGTGGCCCAGGGCCTGTTCGCCGGGATCGTCACTGATCATTCGCCGTCCACTCCCGCGTTGAAGCAGATCGACGCCGGTGATTTCGCGGCGGCGTGGGGTGGCATCGCGTCTGTCCAGATCGGGCTACCCGCGGTCTGGACTCAGGCCCGGGCGCGGGGGCACACCCTCACCGACGTCGTCGGTTGGATGTGCGCCGGACCGGCCGACCTGGTAGGACTGGCCGGCAAGGGGCGCATCGCGATCGGCGCTGACGCCGATCTGGTGATCTTCGACGCGGATGCGTCGTTCCTGGTGGAGCCCTCGATGCTGCGCCACCGCCACCCGCTCACCCCCTATGCCGGACGCGTGTTGAACGGGGTGGTGCTGGCGACCTATCTGCGGGGGCGGCGAGCGGACGGGGATCGTCCTCCGCGGGGGCGGCTATTAGAGAGGTAGGCATCACCCGGCCGGGCCGCGGGACCGTCCGGCGTACCGGAGCCCTCCCCACGGATGTGATCCGATGCACCCACCGACGCGGACCACTCCCGAGGGAGCAGGCCCGAAGTACGCTTTGCGCCCCGCTAACACGTCGTCCCGTCCTGACCTGATCCGGTCCGCACGGTGGTGACGGGCCGTGCGGCCACCCGACGACACGTGAACAGTCCGGTTTCGTACGGCTGGTTGACCCCGTGAAAGGACCCGATGAGCGACGCGCCCGACCTGACGAATCTTGTCGATCTCGCGGCGGCCCGTTTCGGCGGTACGGTCGTGGCCGTCAACGACGAGTTCTTCGCGTTCGCCGAACGGATGCTGCTGCCCGAACCGCCGATCGTGCGGCCGGGCGTGTTCACCGAACGGGGCCAGTGGACCGACGGTTGGGAGACCCGTCGGCGGCGGGATCTTCCCGGATCCGACTGGGCCATCATCCGGCTGGGCTCACCCGGCATCGCCCACGCGGTGACCGTGGACACCACCCACTTCACCGGCAACGCTCCCGGGGCCGTCGAGGTGCACGGCGCCACCCTGCCCGGGTATCCCTCCGCGGCGGAGGTCGCCGAGGAGTCCGTGGCCTGGGTCCCGCTGGTGCCGCGGACGCCGATCGTGCCGGACGCGGCCAACGTGTTGCCGGTGGCTGACCAGGGCCGGACCCGCATCACCCATCTGCGCCTGACCATCCACCCGGATGGCGGAGTCGCCCGGCTGCGCGTGCATGGCACGGTGGTGCCGGACCCCCGGATGTTCGACCGGGTGACCTCCGATCTCGCCGCCGCCTACCTGGGCGGTGTCGTGGTGGCCGCCAGCGACATGCACTACGGTGACCGCCATAACCTGAACGCCTCGGGTGAGGCCCGGGCGATGGGAGAGGGCTGGGAGACCCGCCGGCGCCGTGGGGACGGCCACGACTGGGCGGTGGTCCGGCTCGCGACGCAGGGCACGATCGTGCGGGCCGAGGTTGACACCCGGCACTTCCGCGGCAACGCGCCCCGGGCGGTGGCCCTCTGGGCGGCGGACAACCCCGACCTTCTCGACCCCGACGACGTCACCGCGATCACCGAGTGGTACCCGATGCTGCCGCGGACCCGGGTGCAGCCGAACACCCGTCACCTTTTCGATCTCGAGGTCCCGATCCAGGCCACCCACGTGCGGGTCGACGCGATACCCGACGGCGGGCTGGCGAGGCTGCGGCTCACCGGCGCTCCGACGCCCGTCGGGCGGGAGGCGCTCGCGATGCGCTGGTTCGACGCGTTGTCCCCGGACGCGGCTCGCGAGGAGCTGCTGGCCTGCTGCGAGTCCGAGGACTGGGCTGCGGCCGTGGCGGCCCGTCGGCCCTTCGGGACCCTCGCGGCCCTGCTGCCGGCAGCCGAGCAGGAATGGTGGAACCTGCCCGCATCGGCCTGGCTGGAGGCGTTCACCGCGCATCCCCGGATCGGGGAGCGCCCGGCCCACACGCCCGCCCCGCCCACCACGGCGAGGGCGACCGTGGTGTCCCTCGACGCCCCCCGACGGGAGCAGGCGGCGATGGACCAGGCGACGGCGGAAGTCAGGGCGGCCTTCGAGCAGGGAAACGCGGCCTACGAGGAGCGCTTCGGCTACATCTTCCTGGTCCGGGCGGCGGGCCGCGACGCGGAGGAGATGCTCGCTCTGCTGCGGGCACGGCTGGACAACGATCCCGCGGACGAGCTGCGCATCGCGGCCGGTCAGCAGGCTGAGATCACGGCCCTGCGCATCAGGCGCCTGATCACCGGCGCCTGATCACCGGCGCCTAGGTCGAACGACCGTGGCACAATACTGTTCATCTTTGCTGCCAGGCGGTGATGAGTTCGGCTGGGCCGTAGGATGCGGCGAGACCGGTGGCCGCAACTCCGCTGCGGCCGATGGCGACCAATGGCAGCGGAAGGTTCGTGAGCGCCGCCCGGTGTTTCCGCAGTGCCGCCAGGTCGTGGTCATCGAACGGTGCGCGTTCCAGCCATGCGACGGAGCCGAGGAAGTACAGCTCCTTGGCGACCGGTTCCCGGTCGGTGCCGACGACGTCGATCTCGACAGTGTTGGAGCGGTTCCAGTAGGCGCCGACAGCCGGGGGTACCGGCGTATCCACCACGGTCGACCAGGAGCGGTGTGGTGCGATGGTCAGCCCGGATGGTGGGATGGTCGAGGCCCGACCCGGGCCGCGGCGACGGAGGACGCGACCGAGGAGGCGTGGTGAGTCTGTCCACCCATGTCCTGGACACGGCCACGGGGCGGCCAGCCGCCGGGCTGCCGCTCCGGTTGGAACGGGCGGTGCGTACCCTTGACGGCACGACCACGGGCTGGATCGCGGTCACCGAGGCCGTCACCGACGACGACGGCCGGGTGGCGGATCTGCCGGCGACCATCCCAGGCCCCTGGCGGCTCGTCTTCGACACCGCGAGCCGCTCGGCGTTCTTTCCCGAGGTGACCATCGCGTTCGTGATCGAGGACCCGGCGGGTCATCATCACGTCCCGCTGCTGCTCGCTCCGTTCGGTTATTCGACCTATCGGGGGAGCTGACCCGCCCTGGATGGCGGGTGTCGTCAACCCGCGGCGACCGGTCTGCCGCCGAAGCGGTTGACCGTCACCCGGTCGAGACCAGCCGCGGTCAGGCTCGCGTCGTCCAGCAGGCCGGCGTCGAGCGCCCGCAGGACGTGCCCGGCGAGCGCGCGGCCGGTGGCCGGCTCGTCGGCGACCGCTCCCGGATGCCGGGCGGTGGCGTACGTGGTGGCGTACGCGGTGGCATAGGAGGAAAGCCGGCCCAGCGCCTCGTCGAGCCCGGCCAGCAGGCAGCCGGCCACCGCCGCGTGCCGGCTCACCAACTGACCCGGATGCAGATCCCAGCCCTGGTAGATGCCCCGGTACCAGGCGCGGCGCACCAGTTCGGCGTGCCGCCGCCAGGCCCGGTGGACACCTCGGCCCGCCGTGTCCTCGACAGTTGCGGTGCCCTCCGTAGTTGCGGTGCCCTCCGTAGTTGCGGTGCCCTCCGTCGCGTCCGTCGGGCTCTCGATCGGCAGCAGGTTCGAGGACCCGTCCGCGACCCGGATTCCGGTGCCGGCGGTGACGAGCTGCATCAGCGTGGTGGCGTACTCCACCGCCGGATGGTCGCTGGCCTGGTGCGCGGCGGTGATGCCGAGAGCCGCCGAGTAGTCGTAGGTGCCGACGTGCAGCCCGACGAGGCGTCCAGGGCCCAGTGCAAGACCGGTCTCGACCAGCGCCGGCAGGGCGAGAACCGCGGCCGGGGTCTCCACCTGCACCTCGAAGGGCACCGGGGCGATGTCGAGGCGTTGCTCTAGTTCGGCGAGCAGATCGGCGAAGACCGCGACCTGCGCGGCGGCGCTCACCTTGGGCAGGGTCAGCACCAACCCGGCGGGTGGGCCGTCGTCGCCGGCCAGCGCCGTGAGGAAGAGGTCCAGGCTGCGCAGTCCCCGGTCCCGGAGGGCCGGGTCCAGCGACTTCATCCGCAGGCCGTAGGACGCGGGCAGGGCGTCCGCCGCCGCGGCGGCGCGCAGGGCGACGGCCGCCGCGACGGCGTCGGCGTCCTCGGTGTCGTCCATCCGGACGCCGTAGCCGTCCTCCAGGTCGATCCGCAGATCCTGCACCGGTTCAACGGTCAGCGCGTGCAGCACGTGTGCGTGGACCGGCTCGGCGATGACCGGGTCCGGGTCGCCCCCGGTGGCGGCGGCGAGCCTGGCCGGGTCGGTGCCGCGGGCGGCCAGGAGCTCCCGGGCTGCCTCCCCCCAGGCCAGCACGATGTCCGGGCGCATCCGGTCGGCGGGCAGGTAGCAGGTGTGCACCGGCTGGCGGGTTCCCGGATCACCGGGATGACGAGCGATGACCGCCGTATCGATCGGTGCGAGCGCGGCGGTCAGACGGGCGACGACATCGGTCGGCAACGTCGGCATGCCCCCAGTGTCGGCCTCACGTACACCGCCGGATACCTCCCCCGGCGGGATGCCCCTGTCCGCTTCTACAGCTGCACGCCCACGCGGACGGCGAAGGCGCGCAGTTCATCCGGCCCGCGGCCGCCCTGGTCCTGGACCGGTCGAGGCCGCCGCCGGTGCGATGCGCACCGATCGGGGGGGTCGATACGCGGCACCGGCGGCGGCTGCTGGGGGGTGACGTCCCGGCGGGTGTCGCCGGAACGCCATCGCCGGGGCCGAACGGGTGACGTCGCCAACCGACCCGGACTGGCCCATTGCTTTGTATCAAACACCTCGCGGAGGTATCCCACCAGGGTCGGTCCCGTCGGCGTTCACCGGGCCCCGGCCGCCCTGGCTCCCGTCGTACCCGCGGCCCGCCCGGCGCCGGGAGCGGTTCCGGCATCAGCGATGCCGGCATCGTCAAAGGCTGCCTGCATGCCGGCGGCGAGCTCGCGGTGGCGGGCGAGCATCGCCGACAGGTCGGGATGCACCGGATGGCCGTCCAGGACGACCGCGCGACCCGCGACCACCGTGTGGCGGGCCGCGACCGGGCCGCAGCGCAGCCACGCCTCGACGGGATCGGACAGCGCCCCGGCGAAGCCGACCCCGTCGAGGGGCCATGCCACCAGATCGCCCACCGCCCCGACGGACAGCTCGCCGATCTTCCCGGCCCGGCCGAGGCAGCCGGCCCCGCCCCGAGTGGCGATCTCCAGCGCGTCCCGGGCCGACATCGCCGCGGCGCCGTGCCGCAGCCGCCCGAGCAGCATCGCCGTGCGGGCCTCCAGCCACAGCGACGCCGAGTCCGCCGACGCCGAGCCGTCACAGCCCAGTCCCACCGGTACCCCCGCCGCACGCAGCTCCGCGACCGGGGCGAGCCCACCGCCGAGGATCATGTTGCTGCTCGGGCAGTGCGCGACCCCGGTGCCCCAGGCGCCCAGCCGGGCCACCTCGGCGGGGTTCGGGCGGATGCAGTGCGCCACCCAGGCCCGGTCGCCGCCCCAGCCGACCTCGGCGAACTGGTCGATGGGACGCCGGCCGAACCGCGCGAGGCAGTACTCGTCCTCCTCGGGGTCCTCGGCGAGATGCGTGTGCAGCCGCACGTCGAGCGACTCGGCGAGCTCCGCCGTGGCCCGCATCAGCTCCGGGCTGACCGAGAACGGTGAGCAGGGCGCCAGGGCGATCCGCACCATGGCGCCCGGCGAGGGGTCGTGATGGCGGGCCACCAGCCGGGCCGACTCGGCGAGGATCTCGTCGTCGTCCTGCACCACCGAGTCGGGCGGCAGTCCGCCGTCCTTCACCGACAGCGACATCGATCCGCGGCTGGGATGGAAGCGCATGCCCAGCGCCGTCGCCGCGGCGATCTCGGCGGAGACGAGGTCTCCGCCCCCGCGCGGATGCACATACAGGTGGTCCGTGGTCGTCGTGCAACCGCCGAGGGCGAGCTCGGTGAGCCCGACGTAGGCGGAGACGTGCACGGCCTCCTCGTCCAGCCGGGACCACAGCGGGTACAGGGTCGACAGCCAGGTGAACAGCGTGCCGTTCAGGGCCGGAGCGAACGCGCGGGTGAGGTTCTGGTACATGTGGTGATGCGTGTTCACCAGGCCGGGAGTGATCAGGCAGCCGTCCGCCCGCAACGTGCGCACGGCGGGAGGCGGTGGCTCGTCGGGACCGCCGAGGGCGCTGACCAGGCCGTTCGTCACTGCGATCCACCCGCCACGGATCTCCCGGCGGTCGGCGTCCACCGTCGCGACCAGTTCGGCGCCGACGACGACCAGGTCGGCGGGAACGGGAACGGCGACGGGACGGGAGACGGCGGGCGTGGCGGACGTGGGCATGGCGGGCATGGCGGACGTCAGCGTGGGGGCCTTCTGCGGATCGGCCATGGCCGCTGATTCTGCGGCCGGCACGTTACGGTCGGGTGAAGCGTCCGTGCCCGGGAGGTCGTGGCGTGCCAGGTGACGTGAGCAGGTGTGCGGGGTCGGCTGGCGGGCCGGTCGGCGTGACGGTCGGCGTGACGGTCGTGGCCACCCCACCAGTCATCATGATCGACGATTCGGGTGATCCCCGGGTCGACGACTACATCTCGTTGACCGACGTCGCGCTGCGCCGTCGGCGGGAGCCGGCCGACGGGCTGTTCATCGCCGAGGGTGAACGAGTGATAACCAGGGCGCTGCGGGCCGGCTACCGGCCGCGCTCGGTCCTGGTCTCGCCGGCGCGCCTGGCGGCCGTGCCCGCGGACCTCGGCGTTGACGTCCCGGTGTACGTCGCGGGACCCGACGTGCTCGCGGCGATCACCGGCTTCGAGGTGCATCGGGGGGCGCTTGCGGCGATGGGCCGCCAGCCGCCCCGCGCCGCCGCCGACCTCCTGGTCGATGCCCGGCGGGTACTGGTGTGTGAGGACATCGTGAGCCACACCAACCTGGGGGCGATTTTCCGTTCGGCCGCGGGACTCGGGATGGACGCGGTGCTCCTGAGCCCGCGCTGCGCCGATCCGCTCTACCGGCGTTCCGTGCGGGTGTCGATGGGGGAGGTGTTCGCCGTCCCCTACGCCCGGCTCGAACCCTGGCCGGAGGCCCTTGGTCTGCTGCGGGATGCCGGGTTCACGCTGCTGGCGCTGACTCCGGCGGCGGACGCCGAGGATCTTGGCTCCTTCGCGGCCGGACTCACCCCCCGCGCCGCGCCCGCGCTTGCACCTGCGCCCGCACCTGCGCCCGCACCTGCGCCCGCACCTGCGCCCGCACCTGCGCCCGCACCTGCGCCCGCACCTGCGCCGGTGCCGGCGGCGGCCCGGGTCGCGCTGCTGCTGGGCACGGAGGGCGCCGGGCTGTCGGCGGCGGCACAGGCCGCGGCGACGGCCCGGGTCCGGATTCCGATGGCGCACGGGGTCGACTCGCTGAACGTCGCGGCGACCGCCGCCATCGCCTGCTACCTGCTGGGCCGCCGTTGAGCCGCCGGGTTCAGGATGCGAGCCAGCGGCAGCCGGGCAACGGCAGGTTCCGCAGCACCCAGAAGGCGATGATCAGTATCGGAACGGCGGGAAGCAGGCGGGCCGGTACCCGGGGCAACGGGTGGCGCCAGCCGGCCGCCCGCGCCACCGCCACGATCCAGCCGAACACCAGCATCGGGGCGGCGATGACGAAGTAGACGTTGTAGTCGGCCGCGGCCGCGAGGTGTCCGTGCAGGAGCTGGTGCAGGCCGCGGAGGGTGCCGCAACCAGGGCAGTCCAGGGACGTGGCCCACCGGAACGGGCACATAGGGTAGTGGCCCGGCTGGGCGGGGTCGACGAGGTACACCCGGCCGCAGACGCCGACGGCGGCTACACCGAGCACGGCGAAACCCGCCAACCGGGCCCGCGGTGACCAGACCCGGCCCGCGCCGATAATCGTCCCCGGGGTGCCCGGGGTGCCCGGGGTGCCCGGGGTGCCCGGGGTGCCCGGGGTGCCCGGGGTGCCCGGGGTGCCCGGGGTGCGCAGAGCCATGGCCGCGCCGGTCGGTTCCGACGCCGTGGGTGCCGGGTGGTCTGGGTGCGGTGCCGCGACCTCCACCGGAGAAGCGTAACCGGGGCGCGGACCAGTGGGTGGCGGACCGGGGGTGGCGGACCGGGGGTGGCGGACCGTGGGACAGTGGAAGGGCCCGATCGGAGGGACGGATGACGGCACGAAACGGCGATCGTGAGCCGGGTCCGGACGCGCCCGGCTACGCGGGGCTCGCGACCTTCTGCGGACTGCCCTGGCTGCCCGGGACGGAGGCGCTGGCGGCCCGCCGGCCCGACGTTGCCGTCGTCGGTGCTCCGTTCGACATCTCGACGACCCACCGTCCCGGCGCCCGGTTCGGCCCTCGGGCGATGCGGGCCAACGCCTACAACCCCGGCACCTACCATCTCGACCTCGGTATCGAGATCTTCGACTGGCTCGACGTCGTTGACGCTGGCGACGCGCACTGTCCGCATGGGCTCACCGAGGCGTCCCATCGCAACATCCGGGCCAAGGTCGCGCGGATCGCCGGGCTCGGCACGATCCCGCTCGTCATCGGTGGCGACCATTCGATCACCTGGCCGGCCGCAACCGGCGTGGCCGACGCCGTGGGCTGGGGTGAACTCGGTCTGCTGCACTTCGACGCGCATGCCGACACCGCGGACGTCATCGACGGCAACCTCGCCTCGCACGGCACTCCGATGCGACGGCTCATCGAGTCCGGTGCCGTGCGTGGACGCAACTTTGTCCAGGTGGGGCTGCGCGGCTACTGGCCGCCGCCGGACGTTTTCGCCTGGATGCGCGAGCAGGAGATGACCTGGCATCTCATGCACGAGATCTGGGAGCGGGGCAGCCGTGACGTCGTCGTGGACGCGATCGCGCAGGCCACGGACGGGTGCCGGGCCATGTACCTGTCGGTCGACATCGACGTCCTGGATCCGGGGTTCGCGCCGGGCACCGGCACCCCGGAACCCGGGGGGATGACCCCGGCCGACCTGCTGCGGGCGGTCCGTCAGATCGCGCTCGACACGCCGCTTGTGGCCGCCGACATCGTCGAAGTCTCCCCGCCGTACGACCACGCGGAAACGACGGTCAACAGCGCCCATCGCGTCGCCATGGAGGTCTTCGCGGGACTTGCCTACCGCAGGCGGGAAGCCGCCGGTGGCGTTCCGGACCTGCCCGGGTCGGCCCCGGCCTGAGCCGCCCTCCGTGGTAACCGTCCGTGGCAACCGGGAGTCGGTTGGACCGTCGACCGAACCATCGGCGTTTCGTATTCCCGCGAGTGCTTCGTATTCCCGCGAGTACGCAGAGCGCCCTTATTCCAGGTGCAGTGCGCCCTCCTCAGCCGTGCGTGCATCCACGTCCGGCGTGACGATGCTGGGAATGGCGAAGTTCGCGTCGTAATCCTCCGCGAGGGTCGTCGTCCCCTCGCCGTACGCGTCCGCATCGAGAACAGCCCCGGACTCCCGCCGCTCGGCTTCCAGGTAGGGGTCGGCGTCCGGCGTTTCCGCGGCGAGTTGCCGATCGAAGGACGGCCCCGCACGCTCCTCACGCGGTGTGCTCGGATAGCGGACGCCGGCACTCGGTCTGTCGGGCGCGTCCCAACTGTCGTCCAATGGATCTCGGCCGGCATCCGTCGAGCCGAGATCGTCGCTGTCGAGCATCTCCGCGGGTTCCAGGGGAGCATCCTCGCGGTACCACGGCTGTTCGGAGTCGGCTGTGATGGAACCAGGGTCGAACTGCTCGGAACCCGAGGCTGGCTGCGCCATGGCTGTCTCCCTGACCGGCCCACGGACGCGGCGCGGCCTGCTTGGGACATCCCGCAACATTCCGCCCAGCAAAGCGAGTCCGGCCACTGTTGATATCGGTGCGTCCCGGGCCGCTCCCGGCACGCCTCGCCGCATGACCTTCCCGGCGACGGCCGGGCTAAGCCCGCCGCCGTGGTCCTTGCTCGCCGTGGCCCCATGGTTCGACCACCGTCTGGTTCTCGCGGATGATCCTCGTGGACGGCGTGTGCGGATGATCCCGGCGCCGGTCGCGGATCCGGCCGTGGATCCGCGCCACCTTCGCCCGGGCCTTCGTCCGCTTCACCGACCCTGCCGCGTGCGGGACAGCTCCCGCTGCGCCCGGGCGAGGCGCTGCCGGTCGCGGCGTGAACGACGTGGATCAGGCGACCGGGTGGGGGTGTGTGCCGCCGCGGACCGGGTGCCCGCCGAGAGTGGCATTGCGAGTGCCATCGGCAGCGGGACGGACACGGTTACCGCGTGGGGTGACCCCGCTTGTCGGCGAATAGGAGATGGCGTATACCGTCCCGCTTTGTGGCTACTGTTGCTGACCGGATACTCGACCAGCTTGCCAAAGTTCCCGCGGGTTTGGACGACGGCAGGTTGGCGGCGGCGATCGGGGCGAGCCGGGGCACGGTGAACCAGGTCTGCCGGAAGCTCGCGCAGGCGGGGCGGCTGGACCGGGGGCAGGGTCCCGACGGCCTGATTCTCAACCGTCTGACGCTCGCGGCGACCTCGCCGCCCGAGGAGTCGGAATCCGCCGATGTCGTCCCCTCGGCCGATGTCGTCCCCTCAGCGCTCGTCGAGGAGGTCACTTCTCCCGCCGTGGCCGAGCCTGTTCCCGATGCGTCCGCGTCGGTCGAGTTCCCGTCGGCCCAGCCTGTTCCCGACGTCTCCGCGTCGGTTGAACGTGCTTCTGCGGGGTCTGAGCCTGCCGTCGCCGCAGCCGAGGCGGTCACGGCCACAGGCGCCGATGAGCAGGCGGTCGATGGCGAGCCGGTGGACGTGCCCGCCGAGCCGGCCGCCGAGGTCGTCGAGGTCATTGAGGTCGTCGAGCCCGACCCGGTCGCCGAGGCGGGTGCGGCGCCGGCCGTGCCGGCCCCGGGGCGCGCCGAGGATCCGGTCACGGTGATCGGCCAGGCCCTGGCCGCCCTGGACGAGGCGATGTCCGTGTTGGGCAGCACGATCGTCCCGGCCTCACTCGATGCGGTAGGTGGTGCGTCGCATGCCTCTCCGTCGCCGGGCGGTACGGTAACCGAGCTTTCCGGGGAGCAGGGGGCTCCCACGGAGCGCGCCGAGGGCGTCGGGGGTGGCAGCCGGCCGGTAGTCGGTGCGCCCCTGCCCACAGGGACGGCCGCGAGCCGGGAGACCCACGAGCCGGCGAGCGGGGGTACCGCACGCCGGGAAGGCGGGGAAGACGGGGCCGGGGGGAGCACCCCGACTTTGGAGAAGGCACCGGCCGATCGCGCGAGCACCGCACCGGTGCGTCGAAGCTGGTGGCGCCGAATGTTTGTCCGTAACGCCCATTGATGTAACTAGCGGTACATAGTCGGCAGTGGGACCGGCTGTCGTCAGCTGAAGCGTCGACGATGTTGATCGGCAATAACGTTTCGAGCGTCACCGATCTACCAGGGGAGAGCATGTCCATGCGAGCGAGATCGCTCGTCGCCGCCGCCGCCATTGTGCTGTCGTCGCTGGCGCTCGTCGCCTGCGGCAGCCGGGCCAGTAGCAGCGGAACGACCTCGGCCGGCAACAAACCGGCCGGGGTGTCGAACAATACAGCTTCGGATATCGGCGTCACGCCGACCGAGATCAAGATCGGTACAATCGCTGGCCTGAGCAGCGGTTTCGGACCGGACACGTTCTCCGCCTCACTGTACGGGGCGCGGGCCTATTTCAAGGCGCTCAACGCCGCGGGCGGAGTAAACGGGCGCACCGTGAACCTCGTCGAGTGTGACGACAAGGGCAGCGGGGACGGAAATGCGAACTGCGCGCACAAGCTCGTCGACGACGAGAAGGTCTTCGCGCTCGCCGGGGTGACGGCGTTCGACTACACGGGTGCGCAGTACATCAACTCCAAGGGTGTTCCGGATATCGGCGGCCAGCCCGTGTCCGCCGCCTACGATCAGTATCCGCACCTGTACTCGATCTACGGCAGCTATTATCCGCGCACCGGCAGCCGTCCCGGCTACAACGGCACGCTCTACGCGGGGACCGAGATCTACCGCTGGTTCAAGCAGAATCTGAAGACCAACGTCGCCGGGGTTGTGTACTACAACGTCGCCCCGTCGGAGCGGTACGCCAAGTCGATCGCGGACGGCCTGCGCAAGGAGGGCTACACGGTCGTCGAGGAGCAGATCAATCTCGGCGCCCCGAGTTGGGACGCAACGGTCCTCGACCTCAAGCGGCGCGGCGTCCAGATCGTCTTCGACGCGATGGACGACGGCGGTAACGCTCAGCTGTGCAACGCCATCGAGTCCCAGAAACTGCCGATCACGGCGAAGGTGACCCCGCCGCAGGGCTGGGCCAACAACATCCGCCAGGTCTACAGCGCCTCCCCGAACTGCCGGAACACGATCTACTCCACCGGCGGCACCGCCAACTATGCGGACACTCAGATTCCCGCGGTCGCCACGTTCCAGAAGGATCTGCAGGCGGCCGCGCCCGATCGGGTGGCCAAGATGAACCTGTGGATGCTCGAGGGTTACGCCTCGGCCCAGTGGCTGACCGACGCGATCCGCTCCTGCGGCGCCGACGTCACCCGCGCCTGCGTCGAGGCGTACATGAACAGCGGCAAGGACTACGACGGTCACGGCCTGCTCATCCCGACCGGCCGGAACTTCAAGAAGTCGCCTGAACCGCCGTCGCAGGAGGAGAACTGCCTCAACGTCGCCCGTTGGCAGGACTCGGCGAACGGCAACCAGGGTGGCTGGGTGACCCAGGTCAAGGACATGAACACCAACTGCTTCACCGTCCCGGATCTGCCCTACCCGGCCGGCTGATCTCTCGCGGGACCGCCTGCGTGATCCCGGGCCCCGGTCGGGGCAACCCTCCACGGCACCGCGGAGGGAACCTCGACCGGGGCCTTTCACATCGGGGGGCCTTTCACCGAGGCCTTTCGCGGCCCTACGCTCGGAATTCCTCCGGCCCGCCCGCGAAGGACCGCTCGCCCCGGTGCAGGACGTAGACCAGGTCCGCCATCGCCAGGGCCTGCTCGGTGTACTGGTCGGCGAGCACGACGGTGGTGCCCGACGATGCGACCGTCGCAAGCCAGCCGAACAGGTCCGCGGCGACCTTCGGGGATAGTCCGAGCGACAGCTCGTCGACCATCAGGACCGAGGGGCGGGCCAGCAGGGCGCGGGCGAGTGCCAGCATTCGCCGCTCACCGCCCGACATCGATCCGGCCCGCTGCGTCAGCCGCTCCCGCAGCCGGGGGAACGACTCCAGCGCGGGGGTGATGTCGGGGTGCCCGCTGGCCTCCGCGATGATCTGCAGATTGTCCCGGACCGACAGGGTGGCGAAGACGGCCCGTTCGTCCGGCACGAGCATCAGTCCTCGGCGGGCCCGGTCGACGGTGGACACCTTGGTGATGTCCTCGCCGCGCCAGGTCAGACTGCCCGAACGCAGTGGGATCAGCCCGGCCAGCACCCGTAGGGTGGTGCTCTTGCCCGCGCCGTTGACCCCGAGCAGGGCGGTGACCTTGCCGGGGGGGATGGCAAGGTCCAGACCGTGCAGGACCTCCACGGTCCCGTAGCCGGCCCGTGCCCCGGTCAGTTCGAGTTCGGCCGTCGCCGTGGTCACCGTGCCTCCTGCGGCTGCTTCAGGACCGTTTCATCGTGGCGATGGGCAGCCTGGGCCAGGTACACCGACCGCACGGTCGGGTCGTCGCGGACGTGCCCGGGATCGCCGGACGCGACGACCCGACCGCCGACCATGGCGTACACCTGGTCGGCGACGGAGAAGACCAGGTCGACGTCGTGGTCGACGATCAGGATGCCGACCCCGTCGTCGGCGGTCCGGCGCAGCAGCTGCGAGAACCTGGCGGTCTCGTCGTTGTCCAGACCGCTGGCGGGCTCGTCGAGCAGCAAGATGTCCGGCTGGGCGCACAGCGCCCGCGCGAACTCGACCAGCCGCAGGGCACCGGTGGGCAGCGTGCCGGCGATGGTGTCCCGCAGGTCGGACAGGCCGAGGGAGCCGAGGGTTTCCTCGACGAGGCGGCTGACGTGTCCTCGGCCCTTGGACGCCAGGCCCAGCAGGCCGCCGGCATAGTCCCGGTGCCGGTTTTCCGCGCCGACAAGCAGGTTGTCCGCGACCGTGAGGGTGGGGAAGAGCGAGGGAACCTGGAAGGTCTGCACCAGACCACGCCGGGACCGGATGTCCGGCCGCATTTTTGTGATGTCGCTCTTGTCGAGCAGGACCTTGCCCTCGTCGGGCTGCTCGACCCCGGTCAGCAGGCTGAACAGCGTCGACTTCCCGGCACCGTTCGGGCCGATGAGGCCGGTGATCACGCCCTGGGGGGCGACAAGGTCGACGTGGTCGACCGCGGTCAGACCGCCGTAGCGGCGGACCAGGCCAACGGCCTGTAGCACGTGCCGACTCATACCCGACCTCCGTCCCGCAGGGAGGTCGCCGCCGCGGGTCCCGAACCCCCCTGCTCGTGGCCCACGTGACCTGGTGAGGTGGGGTAGACGTCGGCGGGCAGGCCACCGCGCTCGCCGCGGGGCGCGGGGGGCAGCAGCGGTGCGCCGCTCGACCGGGCCGCATACTCCTGCACCAGGGTCAGCAGGCTGGCCCCGAACGGGGTCGGCCGCGGCGAGCCCGGTGGCAGCACGGGCGAGGAGCGGCCCGGAGGCCAGCTCGCGGATGGCCCGGGCTGGGCGGCCCCCAGCGGCGCGCCGATCCCGGGGATCCCGGAGATCCCGGTGACGCCGGTGATGCCAGTGGTCGCTGGCAGGTATCCGACGGCGGAGATGCGCACCGGCACCGGACGCGGTGCCCGATGGTTGGGATCGACGAAGCCGTCCGCGAGGTGGAGGGCGAGCAGCCGCAGCAGACCCCGGACGGCCGAGGCCAGGCCGCCGGGCATCCAGCCGAGGGCGAGGGCGAGGATGCCGATGGCGAGGATCGAGGATCCGGCCGGCGCCAGTACGTCGATCGTGACGATGAACGCCGCGGCGACGATCGCGCCGGCCGCGCTGTCGGCGCCGAAGACGACCACGGCGGTGAACCACAGCAGGCTCTGCAACGGTGCGAAGTCGTCGGCGGAGAACGAGTAGCTGCTGTGCACCAGCAGCGCACCACCCAGCCCGGCGACGACGGAGGAGACGGTGAAGGCCAGCAGCTTGAGGTTGCGGACGTCAACCCCGACCGCCGCCGCACCCTCCGCATGGTCACGCACGGCGAGCAGCGCCCGACCGAGCCGACCGCGATGCAGATTACCCACGAAGAACAGGCCGAGGCCCAGGCAGACCAGTTCAAGGACGTAGAACGCCTCGTCGGGCAGCTCCCAGCCGTAGAACGTCAGCGGGTCGAGGTAGAGGCCGGTCGCGAAGGTGGGCTGTTCGAAGACGAAACGGCTGACCACGGCGCCGACCGCGAAGGTGGTCAGCGCCAGGGTGAGGCCGCGGCGGCGGATCGCTGGGTAGCCGGTGATCAGACCGATCGGGGCGACGAGCAGGGCGCCGATGAACATCGACGCGACGCCCGGCAGCTTCGGCAGTCCGAACAGGTCACCGTTGGCGAGCTTGAGTGACAGCAGCGCCCCGAGGCCCGCGTAGCCGGCCGAGCCCAGGGAGAGCTGGCCGCTGTAGCCGGTGACGATGACCATCGACAGGAAGATGAGGGCGAGCGCCGGGACCATGAACGCCGAACGCAGATCGGACGGGGCGAAGGTGAGCGGTGCGAGCAGCAGCGCGGCACCGCCGAGCTTGCCCAGGAAGTCGCGGCGGGCCTTGGTCTGGCTGGCCGGGCCCGACGGCGGTGCGCCGCGGCTGGAGAAGCTGGCGGTGGTCCCGGAGTCGCCGGTGCCGAGCTCGCGCAGCTTCGGCACCGCGAGCAGCAGGACCAGCAGGGCGACGATGAACAGGTTCGACTGCAGGACGGTGAGGATCTGGCCCGCGTTACCGTCGAGGGTGAACTGCTTGAGTTCGCTCTGCAGGACGGCGACGCCCAGGGCCGTGAGGACGGCCACCGGCATGCTCGACAGCCGGGCCGCCACCACCACCGCAAAGGTCTCCAGCACCAGCAGGGTCAGCCCGTACGGGGTGAGTTGAAAGCGGGGGGCGAGCAGGATGCCGGTGAGGCCGGCGAGCGTCGTCCCCGCCGCCCAGCCAGCCGCGGCGACCTGGTCCGCGGGAACACCGGACAGCTCGGCGAGCTGCCGGTCGTCGACGACCGCGCGGATCTGGCGGCCAAACACCGTGCGGGTGGCGATGACGCCGATGACCGCGCAGAACACCACGACCATCGCGAGCTCGGCCAGCGCGTCGACACCGATCCGGGTGTCACCGAACAGCTTCACCGACGAGTTCGGGAAGATGCTTGGTGCGTCACTACGCGAGCCCAGACCCCAGATGCCCGCCGTCATCCCGAGGGTGAGGACCAGCACACCGAGGCTGGCGACCAGGGATTCGGCCGCCGATGCGCGGCGACGGGCCAGCGGCCGGAAGACCAACCGCTCCAGCAGCAGGCCGATCCCGGGGGACACCACGGCGAGCGCGATGATGGCGGCCAGCCAGATCGGCAGCCCCCACACGACCACCATCTCGCGGAAGACGTACGCCACCAGCGTGGCGATGCCGCCCTGGGCCAGGTTGAGGACCCCGTTGGTGCGGTAGGTGACCAGCAGGCCGATACCGGACAGGGCGGCGATCGCCCCGAGGGAGATCCCCGCCAGTCCCAGGTCGATGCTGGTCACCGGGCACTCCCTGGGAGCCGGTCGCCGCCGGCCGTCCGGTCGTCGCCGTCCGCCGGGTCACATGTGATCACGGAACTGCTCGCCTTCCGCACCGTGGCATCGTTGGAAACGCAGGCTCTGTCAGGCGTGCTGGCCGGGTGTGGTGGCATTCGCGGCGGGTGCCTGGCCGCCCCCGGGGTCCGTCACAGCGAAGCGCGAGTTCTGCTGGTGCGTGGCCGTTGTCTGCTGGTACGAGCCGGTCTGCTGGTACGAGCCCTGGGGGCGGGTGGCCGGCTGACCGGCCTCGGGTGCGGCACCCGCGCCCGCCGCCGCGATGATCAGCGAGTGTAGGTCGTCGACCTGGCCGGCGGTGTGGGCCTGGGCGGCCTGAGCGGCGTCGAAGCGGTCGGCCACCAGCAGCGCACTTCCCACCAGAATGAGTGCTAGGCCCCCAAAACCGCCGGAAACCACGTAGGGTAGTTGGAAAGCGACGTCCGTCTCCTTGGAGACACCCAGGTAGCAGCCGAGCAGAAGTACGCCGCCGGCGGCCATCACCACCCATCCGCGCAGCGCGCGGACCACGTCGACCACCAGGCGCGATGTGGGCCGCGGGTTATCGGTCCCAGCGGTCTGCTCGTCCACTTTCGTCTCCCCCAAGGAGCATGTCGTCGTCGGTCATGCGGCGCGGTCGTGCGGGCGGCGCGGTCGTGCGGCGGAGCCTCCGCGTGGAGCCCGCCCCCGAGATGATCCGGGTCACGACAGGCGTCAGATTAGTGTGCGGAGATGAACAGGTGCTCCGTCGGGTGGCCCACGGCTGTTCCCGGCGAGCTCCGGCGGCACGGGAAGCTCCGTCGCATTAGGTATACGAGGATAAGCCGGCCGATGGAAGGCCTTGCGAAGTATGCCCGTCTGCAACCAGTCTGCTACTCTATGTCGGCTGGCGGCTGGCGGCTGGCGGCTGGCGGCTGGCGGCTGGCTGTCGGGCCAGGGGGAAGGGCCGGGAGGGATGCCAGCCGCAGCCTGCCGCACCGCGGGCCGATGCCTGCCGCATCGCGGGCCACCGCGGGGCCACCGCGGGGCCTCAGGTGATGCTCGGAGCGATCCGCTGGCGTGGCGGCAGGGCGGTGGCCCCGGCCGGTGCCGGCCCCCGGCCCCAGCGCCACGCGTCGGCGACGATGCGGTCGATGCTCGACGCCGGAGAGCTCCAGCCGAGATCGGCGCGGATCCGGGTGCTGTCACCGATCAGCGTCCTCGGTTCGGAGACCGGCGGACAGTGGACGCGGCGGACCGGGCGCCCGGCGACCCGGCCGACCGCGGCGAGCACGTCGGTGACACTCACCCCGACGCCGCTGCCCACGTTGAACACCGCGCAGTGCCCGGGGCGCGCGGCGACCAGCGCCGTCAGGTAGGCCGTCGCCATGTCCACGACGTGGACGTACTCCCGCAGCGCGAGGCCGTCCCCGTTGACCCGGAACACGTCCCGGCACCCGCTCGCCACGGCGATCGCCGCCGGGATGATCCGGCTGCCGTCGCGGTCGATGTGTCCCGCGACGGCACCCGCGACGTTGAAGGAACGTAGGATCACCGCGCCGAGCAGCCCGGTGCCGGCCTGGTGGGACAGCAGCCGCTCGGCGGCGAACTTGGAGGTTCCGTAGGGGTTCGCCGGGTCGGGTGGGCAGGTCTCCGGGATCCGGGCGAGGTCGACGTTGCCGTAGACCGCGCAGGTGGATCCGAAGACGAACGCGGGTGCGACCCCGGTGTGTTCGGCGCCCTCCTCCAGGGCGGCCAGCAGGTTGATGGTGCCGGTCAGGTTTGTCTGGAAGTAGCGCACGGGATCCAGCCGCGACTCCCGCACCCGGGTCAGGGCCGCGAGATGGCACACCCCCTCGAATCCCCGGCTGACCCCCGCCGCGGCCAGCTGGCGGGGATCGAGCAGGTCCGCGGCCACCACCTCGACATCGGGGGCGAACCGCGGCGTGGTCATCGGCTCGCGGACCATCGCCGTAACCTGGTGTCCGGCGGTGGCGAGCATGTCCGTGACCACTCCGCCGATGAAGCCGGCCGCGCCGGTGACAAGGACGCGCATGTCCGGGATCAGGATGCGGCCCGCATGCGCATCCCGAGGAGGGTCTCCCGGTGGCGCCAGGCGAGTTCCAGGCAGGCGGCGGCCGACGGGGCGATGGGCTCGGTGTCGACGAGACGGCGCAGCGCCGAGTGGGTGAACGGGATGCCCTCGGTCACCGACCGGTTCGGACCCGCGGTGACGACCGATCCCTCGGCATTGGTCTGGACCATGCTGCCGAAAAGCCGGTCGAAGGCGTCGGCGTCCACCACGACGACGGTGAGGATCTCGCCGAACAGAGTGAGCGCGTCCAGCCCGATCCCGAAGTACGACACCCGCATGGCGCCGGACCGACGCGCCTGCTCGAACGAACGGAACGGCTCGTCGGTGTCATAGTCGATCGGGCTGGACGAGCTGCCGTCGTGCTCCGGGTTGCCCAGCAGCTCCTCGCTCAGCTCACGCATGATGTTGCGCCACAGGTCGAAGTCGGCCTCATGGTGGAACGGGGTGATGCCCGACGGCTGGAAGACCCCGGCCGGGATGACGTGGTACACCCCGCCCGCGGTCGCGACCGAGCCCGCGCTGCGCCGGTGCAGGAAGAAGCTCGCCTGGCCGCCGCGATCGTGGCGGATCGTGAGCGTGTTGATGGACGGCAGGGCCGCCCGCCGGGTGAAGTCGAACGGATCTCCGATGCGCGCCCGGAAGGGCAGCGCGGGCCAGGACAGTCCGCTGCCGGCCATCGCGGCCGCCGTCTCGTGTGCGACGGTCTCGCAGACGTCGACGGCGTCGAAGTACGTCGTGTGGGCGAAGCTCAGCGACGGATGGTTGTCCGTTGACGGTCCCGCGGTCCCGTCACCGCCGATATCGAGCAGGCGAAAACTGAGCCGGTTCTCGAACAGGGTCGGCCGGTCGAGGTCCCGCATCGCCCGCGTGTAGCGCTGGTAGCGGTTCTGCTGACCGCCTCCACCGAGCAGGGGCCGGCTACCGGCCGTCTCGGGTTCGTCTCCCCTGATCGTGGGGGCCTCGGCGCTATCGTGCCACCCAAGGGTGACATCGTCGATGTCCACCGGGGTGTCCCACACCCAGCCGGGTCGGGCCAGTAGCCCGCTGCCGAGTCGGTCGGTTTCCGGGTAGAGCCGCACCGCCGCGCGGGCGAGGCTGATCCGATGGTGGTTGAGGTGATCGCGGGTGAGCCGCCACGCGCGTTGGCTCGCGGCGGCCTGCTCGGCCGCCGGACTGCGCGGCGCTGTCTCCCGGCGACGGTCCGTCATCGATCCCGGGGCCAGGCCGACGTCCTCGGGGGACAGCGCCAGATTGCGGGCGATGTGACGGAGCGTCGAGATGTCGTGGATAGCCCGCCGGCCGCTCTCCACCTTGGATACGTAGGACTGGTCGAAGCCCAGACGGTCGGCGAGCTGCTGCTGCGTGAGGCCGTGGGCCTGCCGGTACGCGCGTAGGAGTTGGCCCACACCAACGCTGGTGGGAGTAGAACGCGGCGGCGTCCATAGCCAAGTGTGACCGGTCACCCGCAACCCTCTCGTCCGACAATCGTGTTACGCGAAGTGAGCATAACGAGCCGGGCATCTAGGGGTGCAGTGACATAATTCGAACATCTCGTGTGGGTGTAATTTTGCGGCTTCCAGCAACATCCTCGGTGCCATGTGTTATGCGAGGGCGTTCCCGTCGAATGTATGTTCATTGGTTGGGAAGTCCGTCCGCGAGGTCGAGGACGATCACAATGATGATCAGGAGGAGTATCCAGCGGAAGAAGCCGATACGGCTCCAGACCTCGCGCGCGATGCCCCGGCCCGCCCGGCCGCCGAGCACCAGCAGTGCGAACAGCGCCCCGCCGACCGTGACGAGGAAGATCCCGGCATTGCTGTGGTCCACGGTCAAGACGATCGCACGCCGACCCCGGGGATCCCCGGGGATCCCCGGAGAGTGTTTCTGTTCGGGTCGCGACCGAAGGTGACCGACCGTTCTCGCGGTTATCCTCCCCGTGTTCGCCGTCGGGCCGGTCGGGGTTGCGCTGATCGGCCTGGTGCCGATCGTCCTAGCGCTGATCGGCCTAGCGCTGATCAACGTGGTCACGTCGAGGCTCTCTCATGTGCTACTGAAGGTCGATGGAACGTGTAGTGCATGCCGTGTTGGAATCGACGTTCACCCACTGTAAGATCAACGCACCCCGACGGGATGAACTCACTCCCCTTCCTCGCCCGCCAAATCGCCGGTCGGCGCGCATCGGAGCCTGCTCGTCCCTACCGTGTTCCGGATGTCGACGGCACTCCTGACCGATCACTATGAGTTGACCATGTTGCGCGCGGCGCTCCGGTCCGGCGCGGCGGATCGCCGTGTGGTCTTCGAAGTCTTCACCCGATCGTTGCCGCCGGGTCGCCGTTTTGGTGTGTTCGCCGGCACCGGTCGGCTGCTCGATGCGCTGGCGGACTTCCGGTTCGGGCCGCCCGAGCTAGCTGCTCTGCGGGCCGCCGATGTCATCGACGAGGCCACGGCACAGTGGCTGGCGGACTACCACTTCGGCGGCGACATCCATGGCTTCGCCGAGGGCGAGCCGTTCTTCGCCGAGACGCCCGTGCTCGCCGTCGAGGGCACCTTCGCTGAGACCGTGCTGCTCGAGACACTCGTGCTCGCCATCCTCAACCACGACAGCGCGATCGCGGCCGCTGGGGCCCGGATGGTTGGGGCGGCCGGGGACCGGCCCTGTCTCGAGATGGGATCTCGGCGCACCCATGAGGCCGCCGCCGTGGCCGCCGCCCGCGCGGCCTACCTCGTGGGTTTCGCGGCCACGTCGAACCTGGAGGCTGCCCGGACGTACGAGGTCCCCAGCGTCGGTACCAGCGCGCACGCCTTCACACTCGTTCATCCAAGCGAGGCCGAGGCGTTCGCCGCGCAGGTCGCAGCCCTCGGTGTCGGCACAACGCTGCTCGTCGACACGTACGACGTCCCTGCGGGGGTCGCAGCCGCCGTCGCGACGGCGGGCACCGAGCTTGGGGCCGTCCGGATCGACAGCGGGGACCTGGGTCGGGTCGCCGGCGCCGTCCGCGCGCAGCTTGACGGCCTCGGCGCGACCAGAACACGGATCATCGCGACCGGGGATCTGGACGAGCACGCCATAGCCCGGTTGGGCGACGCCCCAGTAGACGGCTACGGTGTCGGCACCAGCCTAGTCACCGGTGCGGGGGCGCCCACCGCGGGGTTCGTCTACAAGCTGGTCGAGGTCGACGGCGAACCCGTGGCGAAGAGGTCGGTCGGCAAGAGCACCCGTGGGGGGCGCAAGCGGGTCGTCCGCCGCCATGACCTCAACGGCCGGGCCGTCGCTGATGTCATCTTTCCGAGCCCGCCGGGCTCGCCGTCGGCCCCGGACCGCTTGTCCGGTCCGTCCGGCCCGGGGGTGGATCCCGCTGGCTCCGGCGACGCGCTCCCCGCGTCGCCGCGACCGCCCGACCCGGCCCGGGACCGGGACCTGTTGCGTCCGCTGGTGAAGGCCGGTGAGCCGGTCGGTGGCCTGACCGGGCCGGCCGGCACCCGGCGCGCCCGCGAGCACCATCGTCTGGCCCTCGCGGCCCTTCCCCACACCGCTCGGGAGGTGGGCTACGGCCCGCCGTGCCTGCCCGTCGTCCACGCGGAGGGCCGTCCCTGAACCGTCCCGGGCCTCCCTGAGCCGTCCCGGGCCGTCGGGCGGCGTCGCCCACTGAGGTGCCGTTTCCGGCGGGAGGCCGAGGAGGGGCCCGTGTGTGCCGGCGCGGGGATGGCCAGACTGGAGGGGTGGCGCCCGCCTCTCCACCGAACCGGATCCGCGGTCCGTTGGACGGCGAGGGCGGGCGGCATGACGGTGACGCTGTCATGCCGCCCGCCCTCGCCGTCAGCGTGGACGTGGTTCTGCTGACCCTGCGCGCCGGTCGGCTCTGTGTCCTGGTCATCCGCCGGGACGATCCCCCGTTCGGCGGATGCTGGGCGCTGCCCGGTGGTTTCGTCGACCGCGACGAGGATCTCGACGCCTCGGCCCTGCGGCAGCTCGCGGCCGAGACGGGCGTCACGACGACCGGTCACCTCGAGCAGTTGCGGACCTACGGCGGCGCGCACCGCGACCCGCGTGTCCGGGTGGTCAGCGTGGCCTACCTGGCCCTGCTGCCGAATCTCCCGCAGCCGCAGCCACAGCCCGGCCGGGATGGACCGCGGGCCCGCTGGTGGCCGGTGGAGGACCTGGACTCGACCGACGGCCCGACGCTGGCCTTCGACCATCCGCGGATCGTGGGGGACGGCGTGGAGCGGGCCCGGGCCAAGTTGGAGTACACCCCGCTGGCCGCCGCCTTCTGCGAGGAGCAGTTCACCCTGGCCGACTTGCGCCGCGTCTACGAGGCCGCGTGGGGCGTCGCGTTGGATCCGCCGAACTTCCGCCGCAAGGTGCTGTCCACGCCGGGATTCGTCGTACCGCTGGGCCAGCGCACCTCCCCGCGCGGTGGCGGTCGGCCCGCCGAGCTGTATCGGCGTGGCTCGGCGGTCGCGCTGCACCCGCCGCTGCTGCGCCGGTCGGTCTGAGGAGATTCCTCCAGACCGGCCGCGCAGTTGTCGCCTGCCGCGGCCGACGGGTCCGGGTCGGCCGCGGCCAGCCACTCGACGATGCCCGCGACGGCGTCCCGACAGGTGCCGCATCCGGTCGTCGCCCGGGTACCGGTGACGATCGCCGGCAGGTCACGTGCCCCGTCCAACCAGCAGCGGGTGATCCCGCCCTTGGTCACGTTGTTGCACCGGCAGATGGTGACCCGGTCGGGCAGGGTCGCCGGACTGTCGGTGACGGTGACCTCGGTCCGGGTCGGGAACAGCAGGCTGCGCCGGTCGGCCGGCACCGGAGCCTGCCGGTCGAACAGCTGCGTCACGGTCCCCACCGTCGGGTTGTCACCGAGCATGATCGCGCCCACCAGTCGGTCCCCGCGGATCACCAGCTTCTTGAAGGTGCCCCGGGTGACATCGACGAACTGCAGCACCTCGGCGTCCTCGTCGAACTCGTCCACGTCGACCTCGCCCATGGTGGCGAGATCCACTCCCGACGCCTTGAGCCTGGTCACGGGTCGGGCGCCGCTGTAGCGCGCGGCGGGGTCGGCGGCGGTGACAACGTCGGCCACCACCCGGACCTGGTCCCACGCCGGCGCCACCAGCCCCTGCACCGTCCCGTCGTGCTGCGCGCAGTCACCGACCGCGAACACGGCCGGATCGGCGGGGGAGCGCATCTGATCGTCCACCACGATCCCGGCTTCGACCGGCAGGCCGGCCGCCGCGGCGAGGTCGGTCACCGCCACGACGCCGGTCGAGACCACCAGCAGATCGGCGTCGAGCACCTCGTCGCCGGCCAGCTCCACGCCGGCGAGCCGCTCGTCGCCATGGATCCGGACGACCCTGGCCTCGAGCCGGGACCGCACCCCGAGCCCGGCCAGCGTCCGGACCAGCACCTGTCCGGCCCGCCGGTCGAGCTGGCGGTTCATCAGGTGACCCGCAGCGTGCAGGACCGTCGTGTCCAGACCGCGGCGGACCAGGCCGCGGGCCGCCTCCAGGCCGAGTAGGCCGCCGCCGAGTACCACCGCGCGGGTGGCCCGTTCGGACTGGGTGAGGATGTGCCGGCAGTCGTCGAGGGTGCGGAACGCCGCCACTCCGGGTAGCAGCGTCCCATCCGGTCGGGTCAGTCCCTCGATTGGTGGCAGCCACGCCCGGCTCCCGGTGGCGAGGATGAGTACGTCGTAGGCGACGACGCTGCCGTCGTCGGCCGTGACGGTGCGACGCGTACGGTCGATGTGGTGCGCCACCACGCCGGCCCGGACGTCGACCAGGGCGCGCGGGGGCGTGCCGTCACCGCTGTCGCCGGACGCCGCATGGTCGACCAGGGTGATGTCGGCCAGATCCGCCTTTCCTGCCAGGACGTTCGACAGCAGGATGCGGTTGTAGGCGGGATGCGGCTCCTCCCCGAACACGGTGATGATCAGGTTGGGATCTCGGGAACGAAGCTCGCTGATCATCCGGGAGCCCGCCATCCCATGCCCCACGATGACTACGCGGCGCGGCCCGGAGGCCCCTGTGGAGTCCGACGCGGGCGCGGCGTCGTGCATCATGGTTCGGGGTCTTGCGGTCATCACCCTTGGTGCCTTCCGCTCGGTTGGCTGCGGCCCGTCAACATGGCTCGGACGGGTTCGGCAGCCCCGACCGTCGCGGTGGGGACGGACCCGGTGGCATGCCGATCGTCGTCCGGGTTGTCGTCCGGGTCGTCGATCGGCTCGACCGCGACCGCGCACACCTTGAACTCGGGCATCCGGGACGTCGGGTCGAGCGCGTCGTTGGTCAGGGAGTTCGCCCGTCCGGCCCCGGCCCAGTGGAAGGGCAGGAAGACGGTGTCGAATCGGAGGGTGTCGGTCAGCCTCGCCGGCACCTCGCAGGTGCCTCGTCGGCTCGTGACCCGCACCGGCGCCCCCTCAGCGATCCCGAGCCGTTCGGCGAGGTCGGGATGGATCTCGACGAAGGGTTCCGGCGCGGCGTCAACGAGGGGTCCGATCCGGCGGGTCTGCGCACCGCTCTGGTAATGAGCCAGCACCCGCCCGGTGGTCAGGTAGTAGGGGTACTCGGGGTCGATGTCCTCCGCCACCGGACGGTGCTCGACCGGCACGAGCCGGGCCCGTCCGTCCGGGGTGGCGAAGCGATCCAGGAACATCCGGGGGGTGCCCGGGTGCGTCTCGTCCGGGCAGGGCCAGAACACCCCGTCCGATGCGGTGATCCGCTCGTAGCTGATGCCCGCGTAGTCGGCGATCCCTCCGGCGCTGGCCCGGCGCAGCTCGTCGAAGACCGCCCGTGGTTCGCCGGGAAAGCGCTCGGCGTGGCCGAGTCGGGCGGCGAGCGCCGCGATGATCTCCAGGTCGGTGCGTACCCCGGCCGGAGGAGGCCGCAGCCGTTCCCGCCGCAGTACCCGACCCTCCAGGTTGGTCATCGTCCCCTCCTCCTCCGCCCACTGGGCGGTCGGCAGGACGATGTCGGCCATGGCCGCCGTCTCGCTGAGCACGAAGTCGGCGACGACGAGCAGGTCCAAGGCGGCCAGCCGCGAGGTGATCCGACCGGCCCGGGGGGCGGAGACGGCGATGTTGCTGCCGAGGATGAGGAGCGCCCTCGGGCCCTGCGGCGTGCCGAGCGCGTCCAGCATCTCGTAGGCGCTGCGGCCCGGACCGGGGATGGTCGTCGGGTCGACGCCCCAGATTCGACCGATGTGCTCCCGGGCCACCGGATCGATGATCTTGCGATAGCCGGGAAGCTGGTCGGCCTTCTGCCCGTGTTCCCGGCCGCCCTGCCCGTTGCCCTGGCCGGTGAGACAGCCGTAGCCCGACCCGGGGGTGCCGGGCAGCCCCAGTACGAGGGCGAGGTTGATGAGCGCCGTGACGGTGTCGGTGCCCTTGCTGTGTTGTTCGGCACCGCGGGCGCTGAGCACCATCGCCCGTTCGGCCTGGGCGAGCAGGTCCACGGCGGCGTACTGGTCTGCCACCGGCACTCCGGTGATGCGCTCCACCCGTTCGGGCCAGTAGGAGGCGAGTACTGCTCGCAGCTCGGCGAGGCCCGTCGTCCGAGCGGCGAGGAAGTCGCGGTTGGCGTACCCCTCCGTTAGGGCGATGTAGGCCAGCCCGTTGGCCAGGGCCAGGTCAGTTCCCGGGGTGATCTGCAGATGTAGGGCCGCGGCGCGGGCGGTGGCCGTCAGCCGCGGGTCGACGACCACGAGCGCCCCGCCGTTCTCCCGCTGGCGGGTCAGATACTGCATGAACGGGGGCATGGTCTCGGCCGCGTTGCTGCCGACCATGATGACGGCCCCGGCGTGCGCGATGTCCTCCAGTGGGAAGGGCAGGCCCCGGTCCAGCCCGAACGAGCGGATGCCCGCGGCGGCCGCCGACGACATGCAGAACCGGCCGTTGTAGTCGATCGCGGAGCTGCGCAGCGCCACCCGAGCGAACTTGCCTAGGGCGTAGGCCTTCTCGTTGGTCAACCCGCCGCCGCCGAAGACGCCGACCGCGTCCGGGCCGTGTTCGCGCTGGAGGCGGATGATCCCCTCGGTGATGCGGTCGAGTGCCCGTTCCCAGCTCACCGGCTCGAGGGGGGCGTCGCGTCGCGGCCGCATCAGCGGGGTGGTGAGCCGGTCCGCGGCGGTCAGCAGCTCGGCGGAGGTCCACCCCTTCTGGCACATCCGGCCCCGGTTGGTGGGGAACTCGCGGGCGAGCACGGTAACCGGCCCCGGAGACCTTCCACCTGCGGGTTCCGGGCCGTCGTCTTTTCCGGTGCCTTCCTTGGCGGCGCTCTCCGGGGTGGCGCGCAGCATCATTCCGCACTGCAGGGCGCAGTACGGGCAGTGTGTCGCAGCCTCGGCAAGGGGCGCGGCCGGCACCGGCATGGTCGTGGTCACGCACCGAGCGTGCGGCGAGGGGGTGTCTCGGCCGGGTCGGAGCCGTTTCGCGGCGGCAAAGTGGTTCTCATCCTGGCCGGCCCCCCGATGTGCGGCCCCCCGATGTGCGGCTGCGGCCCCGACGATGCCACCCTGCGGCGCTCGGTCGTCTCCCGGCGTTGGGCCGCCTGCTGAGAGGTGATTGCCGGCCACGGCACACGACCCGTCGAGGAGAACTGTCGTGGGAATGGCGTAACAATAGGCAGCGTGTCTGTCGCCGCCGTGTCGCCTCTCGATGTCGAGGAAGTCGACGAGACCCTCGATGACGATCGGCCGTGGGTCACCATTGTCTGGAACGACCCGATCAACCTGATGTCATACGTGACGTATGTCTTCCAGAAGCTCTTCGGCTACAGCAAGCCGAAGGCCACCAAGCTGATGCTCGACGTCCATCACAAGGGGCGGGCTTCGGTGGCCGTCGGCACCAGGGAGGAGATGGAAGCCGACGCCGAGCGCCTGCACGCCTACGGCCTGTGGGCGACGATCGCCCAGGACTGACCCGACCGGTGACCCGAGACCGGTGCCCGACCCGGGGCTCTTTCCGTCGCACCGGTGCCCTGCCGCCCGGAGCAGCCCGTGCGGCATGCCCTGGGTAGGCTGGCTGCGTCCGTGGTCGGACGGTTCAGACGGTCATGTGGGGCGGTCGTCCCGGGCGCACCGTCGCCGGGAGCGTGGGAGTGGGGGAACGGAGGGACGTGGCTGACGGCTTCCGCCGCACGCGTGCCGGGATCGAGCTGCGCCTTCCCCGGCTCGAGGCGGCGTTGCTGATCGAGCTCGTCGGCCAGATCGAGTCCCTGCTCGAACCGCCGCCGGTCGAGGACCCGCTGGAGGCGCTGGTGGGGTTGCGTGACACCGCGCCGCCGCCGCCGGACGATCCGGCGATCGCTCGTCTGCTTCCCGACCCCTACCCGGACGATCCGATGGCCTCCGGGGACTTCCGCCGCCGCCGGACGGACGATCTGCTCGCCCGCAAGCGTGACGCCGCTCGGCGGGTGCTGTCCGCTGTGCCGGCGCCTGGGAGGGCGCTCCTGCTCGATGAGGAGGCCGCTCAGGACTGGCTGACGACGCTGAACGACCTCCGGTTGGTGCTGGGAACCCGCCTCGGTCTCACCGACGACGACTCCACCGCGGAACTCGAACACCTCGACCCGGACGATTCCCGCCGCCCGCTCGTCGCGGTCTACGCGTTCCTGACCGAGCTGCTCGACGATCTGACCCGAGCTCTGGGGTAGTCGCGGGCGAAGGCCGACCCGAACCGCCCCTTCGGCGTCGTACGGTGGGCTCGTGCTGCGAATCGACCGTGCCTGCTATGAGGCGATCGTCGCCCATGCCCGTCGAGATCATCCCGACGAGGCCTGTGGCATCGTCGCCGGCTCCCTGGGGTCGGACCGGCCGAAGCGGTTCATCCCGATGGAGAACGCGGAGCGTTCGCCGACCTTTTACCGCTTCGACCCAATGGAGCAGCTCAAGGTGTGGCGGGAGATGGACGACCGGGACGAGGAGCCCGTCATCATCTACCACTCGCACACCGCAACCGAGGCGTACCCGTCCAGAACCGACGTGTCCCTCGCGGCCGAGCCGGGCGCGCACTACGTACTGGCCTCCACCCGGGAGCCGGACGTGACCGAGTTCCGGTCCTACCGGATCGTCGATGGCGTGGTCACCGAGGAGCCGGTGGAAATCGTCTGAGACGACCTGGTGTTGCAGATGACGCGGCGACGGACGATGACGCGGCGACGGACATGGTCCGGGAAGGGACATGGTCCGGGAAGATGGTGGACACGGTCCGGGAAGATGATGACTGCGGAGCCTTGGCACCCACGACTCGTCCGCTTGTCCGCCTGAGGTAGAACCCGCTGACGTGACACCCCGCCCATCCGGGCGGCGCCACCGCCGAGCCCGGCCGGTGGCACCCGCGAAAGGAGCACCATGGCAGTCCAGGTCCGTGTGCCGACGATCCTGCGTACCTACACGGGAGGTTCGAAGCTGGTCGAGGGCACGGGCGACACGGTCGCCGCGCTCTTCCTCGATCTCGACTCCCGGTACGCCGGGCTGCGGGGCCGGCTGGTGACCGGTGACAACGGTTCCGAGCTGCACCGCTTTGTCAACATCTACGTCAACGACGAGGACGTTCGTTTCCTCGGCGGTCTCGACGCCAAGCTCAGCGACGGCGACGAGGTCACCATCCTTCCCGCCGTCGCCGGCGGCTCCGTCGACGTCGGGGAGTTTCCGGGCAGCGCCGAAGTTCCGGGCAGCGCCGAAGTTCCGGGCAGCGCCGAAGTTCCGGGCAGCGAGGGGCTGGCCGTGCTGTCGCCTGGCATGTCGCCCGGGCGGCACTGACGCGAGCGACGGGTCCCGACTCATGCGCTTCTCCTCCCTGGCCGACTCCGTCGGCCGGACCCCGCTGGTCGGGCTTCCGCGACTGTCGCCGTCGCCGGATGCCCGGCTGTGGGCGAAGCTGGAACAGGACAACCCGACCGGTTCGATCAAGGACCGGGCGGCGCTGTGGATGATCGCCGACGGCGAGAAGCGCGGTCTGCTCACTCCGGGCGCGACCGTGCTCGAACCGACGTCCGGTAATACCGGGATCTCGCTGGCCATGGCCTGCCGTCAGCGGGGCTACCGGCTGATCTGTGTGATGCCGGAGAACACCTCGATCGAGCGCCGTCAGCTCCTGCAGATGTGGGGCGCCGAGATCAGGTTCTCGCCCGCCGCCGGCGGATCGAATGAGGCGGTCGCCGTCGCGAAGCGGCTGGCCGCTGAGAATCCCGACTGGGTGATGCTCTACCAGTACGGCAATCCGGCGAACGCCCAGGCGCACTATGAGACGACCGGGCCGGAGATTCTCGAGGACCTGCCCGAAATCACGCACTTCGTGGCGGGCCTCGGCACGACCGGAACCCTCATGGGAACCGGTCGTTACCTCAAGGAACGGGTGCCGGACATCTCGATCGTCGCGGCCGAACCGCGCTACGGCGAGCTGGTGTACGGGCTGCGCAACATCGACGAGGGGTTCGTTCCCGAACTGTACGACCCGTCGGTGCTCACCTCGCGATACTCGGTCGGTCCGCGGGAGGCGCTGCGCCGTACCCGCGAGCTGGTGCAGGAGGAGGGCATCTTCGCCGGGATCTCCACCGGGGCCATCCTGCACGCGGCGCTTGCGCAGGCCGAGCGGGCGGTCAAGGAGGGCAAGTCGGCCGATATAGTCCTGATCGTCTGTGACGGTGGCTGGAAGTATCTGTCCACCGGCGCCTACGCCGGCACCCTCGAAGAAGCCGAAGCCGCCCTGGAAGGGCAGCTGTGGGCCTAGCCCCGCATGGCGGCTTCGCCGCAATGCGGGGACCCCTGGCCTTGGGCGCCGTTCGGGGTTTCCGTCAGCTCGCCTTCGGCGAGCTTCCTGGGGGAGCCGTCGGGGGTGGTTGGCGGCTTCGCCGCAATGCGGGGACCCCGGGGCTTCGCCGCGATGCGGCGGTTCAGTCGGTGGCGGGGGTGGGTGGGGCGGCGAGGACCTCGCCGAGGACCAGGGCCAGTTCGCCGAAGGCTCGGCCGCGGTGGCTGATCGCATCCTTCTCCGCCGCGGACAGTTCGGCGTTCGTCCGGGTCTGACCGTCGGCCAGGAACAGTGGGTCGTAGCCGAAGCCGCCCACGCCGCGAGGTTCGGTCAGCAGGGTGCCACGTAGCTCGCCGTGGGCGACCTGTTCGACGCCGTCCGGGGTGACCAGGGCCGCCGCGCAGACGAAGGCGGCGCCGCGCCGGTCGGCCGGGACGTCGTCAAGCTGCGCGAGCAGCAGGGTGTTGTTGGCGGTGTCCCGTTCGACCCGGGTGCCGTCGCGCCAGCCCGACCATCGAGCCGAGCGCACCCCCGGCATCCCGGCCAGCTCGTCGACGGCGAGCCCGGAGTCGTCGGCGACCGCGGGCAGCCCGGTCTCCGCGACCGCCGCCCGCGCCTTGATCAGAGCGTTCTCGGCGAAGGTCGTCCCGGTCTCGGGCACCTCCTCGCCTGGCGGCAGGCCCACCAGCTCCACGGCCAGGCCGCTGGCCGCCAGGATGCGGCGCAGCTCCGCGAGCTTCGCCTCGTTGCGACTGGCGAGGACCACCTTCGTCGTCCGGGCCGATCCGTGGTGTTCGGCGCTCATCGAGCACCTCCCGGGCGGGGAGGCCCCGCCGGGACCGGGCCGCGCAACGCCTCGGTCTGGATCGCGGTGAGCTGAGCGCATCCACGCACTGCGAGGTCGAGCAGGCTGTCGAGCATCGTCCGGTCGAACGGGGTGCCCTCGGCGGTGCCCTGGACCTCGACGAAACCGTCCGCCCCGGTGCACACCACGTTCATGTCGGTGTCCGCGGTGGAATCCTCGCTGTAGGCCAGGTCGAGCATCGCCTCACCCTTGACCACGCCGACGCTGACCGCACTGACGCTCGTGATGATCGCATCGGGCCGGCCGAGCCAGCGGGCGGCGTCGACCAGCGCGACGTAGGCGCCGGTGATCGCGGCGGTGCGCGTGCCGCCGTCGGCGAGCAGCACGTCGCAGTCGATCGCAATGGTGTTCTCGCCGAGGGCCTTCAGGTCGATGCAGGCACGCAGGCTGCGGCCAATCAGTCGGGAGATCTCATGGGTCCGCCCGGAGATGCGGCCGCGCACGGACTCGCGATCGTTACGGGTGTCGGTGGCCCGTGGAAGCATGGAGTACTCGGCGGTCACCCAGCCCAGGCCGCTGCCCTTGCGCCAGCGCGGGACCCCCGTGGTCACCGAGGCCGCGCACAGCACCC
Organism: Frankia sp. BMG5.23; assembly: GCF_000685765.2. Classification (NCBI taxonomy): domain Bacteria; kingdom Bacillati; phylum Actinomycetota; class Actinomycetes; order Frankiales; family Frankiaceae; genus Frankia; species Frankia sp. BMG5.23. The sequence continues at coordinate 54,605 of NZ_JDWE01000012.1, read as the reverse complement.
TGGTCCGGCCCGCACTGATCAGCGCGGATCCCTCCGCGTGCTCCTGCCATCCCCGCAGGATCGTCACCTGCCGGAGTTCGTCCGGTCTCCTGCCATCCGCTCGTATCACGTCGCGACACTATCGGCCCAGGGTGACCCGGCCGCGCGCCGAGGTGCGGAGGTGCGGTCCGTCAGAGCTCCCAGAGCTCTCAGAGTTCATAGACGGTGCCGGGGCTCGCGAGGGTCAGCGGGCCGTCGTAGACGCCAGCCGCCTCCTCCTCGGAACGGGCGGCGTTCCCCCACGGGACAAGATGCGTGAGCACGAGCTGACCCACGCCGGCTCGCCGGGCGTGCTCGCCGGCCTCCCGGCCGGTCAGATGCAGGTCAGGGGGGTTGTCCTCCTCATCGAGGAACGACGCCTCGCAGAGGAAGAGATCGCTGTCGGTAGCGAGGCGGACCAGCCGGTCACACGCCCCGGTGTCGCCCGAGTAGGTCAGTACCCGATCGTCGGCGGTGAGGCGGATGCCATAGGCCTCCACCGGATGGGCCACCCGGGTGAGATCGATCCGGAACGGCCCGATGTGCAGGCGGCCGGCGCCGATGGTCCGGAAGTCGTAGATGTCGGCCAGGCTGTCGTCCGGCCATTTCTCGAACGCTCCGCACAGCCGTTCCTGGGTGTTGATCGGGCCGTAGACCGGGAGCTTGGGCGGCATGCCCTCCGGGTGGTACCGCCGCGCATAGGAGTTGGCCACCAGGTCCAGGCAGTGGTCGCCGTGCAGGTGGCTGAGCAGCACCGCGTCGATCTCACGCAGGTCGCAGTGCCGTTGCAGTTCGCCCATGGACCCGTTGCCCGCGTCGAGGACGAGCCGGAACCCGTCGTCCGACTCGACGAGGTAGGACGAACAGGCCGACGTCGGGCCGGGATACGTGCCTGAACAGCCGAGGATCGTCAGTTTCACCGTGGCACCACCGGGCTCTGCTGGGAGGAGGGTTCCTGGTCCGCCCCGGTTCGGGCGGCCCATACGGCTGGAGGCGTGACTGTGGCCCGCGCGGCGGGAACGGGCGGGGACACCGCCGCGACGCCGACGAGTTCGGGGCCGAGGAACCTGCGTCCCACCCGGCTGAACAAGGTTGGATCACCCGTGGTGAGGAACCGGTGGGTGGGCGGCGGAAGGTCCGGATCGCGGAAGAGTCCATGCCGGACAAGTACCCGGTAGGTGTCCTTGGCCGTCTCCTCGGCACTACTCACCAGAGTGACGCCCTCTCCCATCACGAGGCCGATGACCCCCGTCAGCAGTGGGTAATGTGTACATCCGAGTATCACCGTGTCCACGTTGGCTTCCTGCAATGGTGCGAGGTACGCCTCGGTCAGACCGAGCAACTGCCGCCCGCAGGTGATACCCCGCTCAACGAAGTCCACGAACGCCGGGCAGGCCGCACCGGTCAACTCCACGCCCGCGGCGGCGGTGAACGCGTCGTCGTAGGCGCGGCTGGCAATCGTCGCCAGCGTGCCGATGACGCCTACCCGCCCGCTGCGGGTCGCCGCGGCCGCTCGGCGGGTCGCCGGCATGATCACTTCGATGACTGGTATGTCGTAACGCTCCCGGGCGTCGCGCAGACAGGCGGCACTTGCCGTGTTGCAGGCGATGACCAGCAGCTTCACGCCCTCGTCCACGAGCCGGTCGAGGGCATCGAGGGCGTAGCGACGCACCTCGGCGATCCGCCGCGGACCGTAGGGTGCCCGAGCGGTGTCCCCGAGATACATCAGGGGCTCATGCGGAAGCTGGTCCAAAATGGCGCGCGCCACAGTCAGACCGCCCACCCCGCTGTCGAACACCCCGATCGGCGCGCCGCTCATGAGCGATCAGACTAAGCCGGAAACCCGATGCTCACCCTGTGGCTGTTGTCACGGAACCATTGTCCGGTCCCGGACAGTCCTCGCGCGTCCGACATAGGACCATCTCGCCTCGCTGAGCTGGGCGCATCGCTGTGCGTCATACCTCGTTGTTTACCCAGGTGAAGGCGTCCGCGTGCCGCGAGGGGCCGAGGTGTGGCCGGCTCGACATCCGGGGATCGTCCCGGTCTGCTGGATCATCCGATGACCTTCGCCTGGTCCGGAACGCGATCTTTCATCGATGTATCGCGGGAAATGCGTGGTCCGTCTGTCGATCGTCCACGAGGAGCCGTGCCCGGGTGGGTATGCCATACGGGTACAGGCACGCCAAACGGAGTGTAGGCTAGAACTGCCTGTAATCGATCAGTGACTACTAGCTATCGAACAGGTATGTTGAGGACGCGGCTGAGGTGTCCGGGTCGTTCCCATCCGTCCCCGATTCGAGGCACCCCAGTCGCATCCTCGATGTCTCCAGGCGTCTTCCAGGCCGCCTCCAAGCCGTCCCCGGGGTGTCGACGCAACGTGGTTCCCGACGTCTCCCCGCGCTTCTACGATGACGTCACGCGGTGGTCTTGCCATCGTCCGGCCGTGCAGTCATCCAGGGAGATCAGGGGACGTCAGCACGTGACCACGCACGGAGGGTCGCGGTCGGGTGGCTCTTCGAGCACTCAAGATCGTCCCATGGCGTGAGGACGGACGGTGTAAGCGGGATACACGGCACCAAACTGTCCTCTGCCTTGTCGGGTTGACGTCGATCGGGGGCATCGCTGGCCGTACGGCGATAGGAACATGTCCATGGCCCGGCTCCTCGCGGCGATCTCCACGGGCGTCGCCCTCCTGGTGGGAGGGTTGACGGCGCTTGCCGTCATGCTGCCGCCCGAGTACGGCTATCTGGTTCCGATTGTCATTATCCTCGTTGTCGTGGGGGTCAACATCACTGCCTGGCTTGTGATCCCGCGTGTCGTCGGCCCGGCGTCGGCGTCGGCGTCGGCGTCCGTGCACCGCTCGATACCGGAGAATCGTCCGATGGGTGGCTCGTTCGTGTTCGGTCGTGGTGAGTTCGACTGGGCGCGTTCGGACGCATCCGATGCCTCCGTCGAGTCCTCGTCGGACAACTGGTCGTCGAGCTGGGACTACGCCGGCGGGGACGGTCCGGACGGCAGCGACGACGAGAGCGGTTTCGACGACGACCGCTGGTATGGCTCCGCGGTCCGCCGTGGCGCGGGTTTCCCGCCGCCCGCTCTTACCGGAGTATCCATGTCCGGCCTGCTGTCCGCCGACACCGGACAGCATCACCGGGCCACGCAGTCCGGCCCGGTGCCGGCGGAGCCAGAGAAGCACCACGACGACAGCCGCCAGCCGTAGCGATGCCCAGTGGGGACTGACCGGCCAGGGCGGCGTTCCTCCGGCCGGGCACATCCCGTCCGTGCTGTGCTCGGTACGGTCGTTGAGGTCGGTACGGTGCAGCGCGGTGCGGTGGCGGCCCGGCACCGTGGATCAGGCGAGCCCGGCGCGCCGGCGGGCCGTCTCGGTCACCGCGGCCCAGTCCTGGTCGGTCTGGCCATGCGCCAGCGCGTCGACGAAGGCGTCCCGCAGCACGCCGCCGAAGGGCAGCGGAACGTTCCGTTCCAGCCCTGAGGCCAGCGCGAGCTGGACGTCCTTCAACCCGAGCGGGAGACGGAAGTTGACGGGCTCGTAGTCCCGGTTTCCGATCATGCGGCCATAGCCGGTGAAGACCGGGCCGGTAAACAGGTTGTCGGTGAGCACTTCGATGAACGTGGCCGGGTTCATCCCGCCGGCCTCGATGACGGCGCTCGCCTCCGCCATCGCCTCGATGCTGCAGGCGATCAGATAGTTACCCAGGATCTTCACCAGGTTGGCGTGCTCCGGCGCATCGCCGACCGTCCAGGTTCGCCGGCCGAGGACGTCGAACAGGGGCTGAACCTCGGCGATCGTGTCCGGATCGCCGCTGGTCACGATGGTGAGGTTGCCGGCGCGGGCGGCGTCGGTCCGGCCGAAGACGGGAGCCGCGAGGTAGCGCAGCCCGTGCTCGGCGTGCTCACGCCGGGCCTGGATCGCCAGCGCGGTGCTGACGGTGGCCATATTCACATGCAGTGCTCCGGCCGGCGCGGCGGTCAGTACCCGCGGATCGAGCAGGCGGTCGGTGACGGCCTGGTCGTCCGCCAACATGCTGAGGACGATTCCGGTGGCGAACGCCTCGGAGATGCTGGCGGGCACCGCACCGGCGGCGGCCAGCTCGGTGACGGGATCCGGTGAGCGGTTCCAGGCCAGTACGGTGTGGCCGGCGTCGATCAGATTGCGCGCCATGGCGCTGCCCATTCCGCCAAGTCCGATGAAACCGATTTTCATGCGTCACCCTCCTGGCCTGGTCGGCGGACGGTCCGCCGACGCGGGTTTCCTGCCCGGCTGGGCTGGGCCAAGTGGCATCGGCCGCTCCAGCCCAGGGCGGGTGAAGAACGGACCGGCAGGTGCCGGGTCCTCAGGCGCCTGTCATCGTAGGAAGCCCGGTGCCCGAGGTCAGTGTGATGAACTCGATACGCGGGGGACCGGTGAGCAGATCCTGCCGCTCGGCGACGAAATGGTGGATGTGCGGCTGGTTCTCATGATCCTCGAACGCCTCGCGGTCGCGGTAGAGCTCGTAGAAGAGCCGGGCATTGTCGTCGCCGACCACCCGATGGGTAGTGTAGATCAAGGTCCCGGGTTCGTGGGCGGCGATCAGCGGCACCGTCTCGGCCACCAACGCGTCGAACGCGTCCGCCGTGTCCGGGCGTACCTCGAACCGCACCGTCAGACCGAACATGGATCTCCTCCTCAGGGTGTTGCGACAGGGACATGGCGGGGCGCTGTCGCTTCGCGACGTACTGTCACCGTATCCGGGAGATCACTCTAATGGTGGCCTGAGAGCCCGGCCACATCGATGCGGCCTGAGATCGGCCGCCTTGTGTAGTCCGGGACGGGCCATCCGGACCTTGACGGCAGGAGGCCGATGTACAGCAGATTCTGTCGACCAAAGACGATATGGACGTCATGAACGGTACCCGATGGTATTCCTTCAAGGCTGGATCTGGTGGATGACGGGCATGGTCTCCCGGCCGGCCTAGCGATTCGCGGCCGGCGGGCCACAGCCTGATTTCTTCCATCGACTCGTGGTTCAAATTCGAGACGACTCGTGTTCACCGACCTGTGAATGGAAATCCCTTGACGGCTGGCCGCTGCACCGCACTCCGGCGGGATGTAGGCAAGGTCGGCGCCCTGTTGCTCTGATGATTCAGGAGACTTGCATGGTCTACGTCCAGCCGTATGCTGTCGACTCCGCCGGGCGTGGTCTCTTCGCGGTTCGATACGGCGTCGGACCGACAATGCGGAATCGAGGATGGCGCGGAGTGAAATCTCGTCTCACATGGTCCCGTTCGGCTGCGCTTGTGGCCGCGACAGCCCTGACCGTCGGGCTTGGCTACGGCCTTCCGGCGGTCGCGGATCCGGGTGGCGCGGCAGCCCAGTCGGGTGCGGCGGCCGTCCAGACGGCGAGCTCGGTGCGGGCGGCCACGGTCTCGCGGTGCTCGGGTCCCAACGCCCGTTCGAACAGCGCCAGTACCGCGGCAAACTGGTCTCGGGCACCCGCGGGATCCCCCGCCTCCCCGGTCCAGTGGGCGAGGTTGCGCTGGTCGAGCAACGTGTCCGGATGGTCGGGGCCGAGGACCCGCCGGTGGATCAGGAGCAGGGCGGCGTACTGGTCACGGGCCATCGCGGGGTCTCCCGCCTGACCCACCCAGTAGGCGAAGTTACCCCGGGCGACCAAGGTCGCGGGATGCTCGGGACCCGAGACCCGCTCACGGATCGGCAGTAACTGTGCGTACTGGTCGCGGGCGGCGGCCGGGTCACCCGCCTTGCCGGTCCACCAGGCGAGGTTGGTGCGGACCCACAGCGTGCCGTGATGCTCCGCGCCGGACACCCGCTCATGGACGGTGAGCAGCGCCGAGCACAGGTCGCGCGCGGCCGCGGGATCCCCGGCCTCCCCGATCCAACGGGCGTACTGGTCACGGGATTCGAGAACATCCGGGTGTTCCGGTCCCAGCACCCGTTCCCTGATCGGCAGAAACGCGGCGTAGTGAGCGCACGCGCCCGCCACGTCGCCGGCCTGCCCGGTCCAGAACCCGAGATTCGCCCAGACATACAGGGTCTCCGGATCATCCTCACCCGCGACGCGTCGCCACCGGGGCAGGATGGACAGGCACAGGTCGCGCGCGCCGGGCCAGTCGCCGGCCTGCCCGGTCCAGTCCGCGAGACGGGCCGCGACCAGCAGGGTCTGCCGGTCGTCGGCGCCCAGGGCTCGGTCGCAGACGGGCAGCAACGCCGCGAGCATGTCGCGCGCGCCTCCCGGATCCCCCGCCTCCCCGGTCCAGTTGGCGACGGCGGCACGCGTACGCAGAGCCGCGGGATGCTCGGCGCCCAGCCGTGCCACGGTGTCGTTGTGGACGTCCTCCTGCACGATCTTCGCCGTCCGGTAGTCACCACTGGCGTCGAGATACTCGAGCAGTTTCAGGACGCCGGGACGGTCCGGACGGAACACGATACGTGCGTGGGGGACCAGCATGGCGTAGACAGGCCACGTCCCGGACCGGTGGGGTTCATCCGGCAGTGCGGCCTCCACCAGGGCCACCACCACGCCGCGCAGGACGTCGCGACGTTCCTCGGGCAGCTGACCGGCGATGACTGCCCCGACGAGGCGGTGCAGCTGAATCGTGTTCCCGCTCCGGCGGGCCAGGGAGTAGGCCAGCGCGTCACCGACCACATCGTCGAGGTCGAGCCGGGGATGGGTACCGGCGCACGCCTGCGCCAACGGGCCGTCGAGAAGATCGGGATGGTCATCGAACAGGGCCAACGGGATCGGTTCGGGAGCCAGCAGCGCGCACAGCGTCAGCAGCTGCACGGTGGCCGGGGCGTCGGCCCGCAGCCGTTCCAGAGCCATGGACCAAGCGGTGGCGATGGTGCCGGCATAGAGGGGATCGCCCCCTTTGCCCAGCAGCGTCGTACGCCGGGTACGGAACTTCGCAAGGTAACTGGCCGGATCCGTCCGGGTCGTGGTGAGGTAGCCGGCGGCCTGCGCCAACGCCAGAGGCAGGTCACCCAACTCGGCAGCCAGCGCGTCGGCTACCGCCGCGTTCAGGCCGGGAAGACGGCGGGTCAGGAACGCCACCGCCTCAGCCCGTTCAAACACGTCCACGTCGACCGCGGCGGCGAGTGCCTCCCAGCCCGGATTCCGGGACGTGATCAGCACATGGCCCGGTCCGCTTGGCAGCCAGTCCCGCAAGGCGACGGGATCCTCGGCGTTGTCGAACACCACCAGCCACCCCACCCGACGGCCTAGGGCTGCGAGCACGATGGCCGCGATGTCGGATACCGCTCCATCGGTCGACAGACCCAGCGGGCCCGCGAGCGCGGCGAACTTCTCGCCGACCAGGAGGGTCTGTTCCGCGTCGATCCACCAGACCAATGTGTACTCGGCGGCGTGCCGATGGGCGTACTCGACGGCCAACTGGGTCTTGCCCACCCCGCCCATGCCGTGCAGGGTGGTCACCGCCACCGGCCCCGACCCCAGCTCGGTGCGGATCTGGTCGAGCTGGGACTGGCGGCCGGTGAAATGCCGGTTGCGACTCGGCACGTTCCACACATCGGGCAGCCGCCCGGGGAACGTCGGCTCCATCCCCGTCGCGGTGACCATCGGTTGGGCGGGCCCGCCGGGAAAGACCGGCTCCACCGCCGGCTTACTCCGCTCCCCACGTGCCGCGGCCACCAGCCGCCCGGCCGCGATGTCCCGGTCGAGGCCGAACAGGTCCACGCTGACCAGCTGACCCAGCAGCCCCGGCCGATCACATTCCTCCACTCGGAACACCAGCAGCTTGCGCGCCCGCCCGGACGGGTCGGCGGCCCAGGCGGCCTGCCACTCCGCCTCCGCGAACGCCGAGGACAGGTACGCCGTCGACAGCACCGCGATCGTGCGGGCCGCGACCTGTGCCGCCTGATGCATCTCGGTGACGAAATGACTACCCGCGTTGAAGTCCCAGGTCTGGATCCGCACCCGGTAGCCGGCGTCCTCCAACACCCAGGCGATCCACTCCGCCCATCCCTGATCGGCCCCGGTGTAGGAGACGAAGAAATCCACCCCCGACGATGGCGACCTTGCCGCACCCTGCACCGCGCCGCCGCCTGACGCCGGGACCCTCGTGCCCATAGCCGCACAGCCTGCCACAGTAGCCACGGATCGTCACAACCCAGGCGCGTACCGGACAGCCGAACGGGCTGACACCCGGGGTGTGTAAGAACAACGGTGTAACCCCGATCAAGGAGTGACACCTGATGACGATCACCACAGACGCAGCGGACACTGCTGTGGTGTCCCTGGAGGAGTCGGCCGCTGGACGGCCCCGCGCGTCGAAGGCGAAGGCTGCGCCAGCGGGGATCGATCCCGCGTTGGTCGCGCAGCTGGTGACCCAGGCCCGTGAGCAGGGGGTGCGGCTGTCCGGCGAGGGTGGCCTGCTCCAGCAGCTGACGAAGGTCGTGCTGGAGTCCGCCCTCGAGGGCGAGATCACCGGGCGGCCTCGTGAGTGCCGGCCGTCAGGGCAGCGTCCGGAAGGACGCTTCCGGCAGGTGGTTCTTCGTCGTCGACATCACCGCAGCGGGTGGGCCGCGTCGGCAGGCGAGACGGCGTGGGTTCGCGACCAAGAAGGCGGCACAGGCGGCGCTGACGGGGTTTCTCGGCAAGCTCGCGGCCGGCACGTACGTCGAGCCGTCCCGGCTGACCGTTCGGGAGTTCATCGAGACGCGCTGGCTCCCGGCAGTGGAAGGTGAGCTGCGGCCGTCGACCCTGGCGTCATGCCGGCGGAACCTGCGGCTGCATGTCCTGTCCCGGCTCGGCGGGGTGCGGCTCCAGCTCCTTGACACGGCTACCCTGCAAGCCCTCTAGGCCGAGTTGCTCCGGGCTGGCCGGGCTGACCATGCCCGGGGGCACGGACTGTCGCCGCGGACCGTGCTCTACATCCACACGATCCTTCGGGATGCGCTGAAGACGGCAGTCGAATGGGACCTGATCCCACGCAACCCGGCGGACCGGACCAAGCCGCCGCGGCGGAAGGCCCAGGCCGAGCGGCACACGAAGATCCGCACCTGGACGAACGCCGAACTCCGGACCTTCCTCGACGCCACCCGCGACGAACCGACCTACGCCCAGCGCCTCACCTCGCCACCACCGGCGTGCGGCGAGGTGAGGCGCTGGGGCTCGCCTGGTCGGCGGTGGATCTGGACGCGGGGCGCATCTCGATCCGCCGGACGCTCGTCAACGTCACCACGTCTGACACCGGCCGGGTGCCGGTGTTCAGCGACCCGAAGACCGTACGCGGCACGCGGGTCATCGCCCTGGACACGGCCACCGTAACGGCGCTGCGTGACCTGCGCGAGAGCAAGCTGAAGGAGCTGGCGTTGCTCGGCAGGGAGCCAGAGGCCGATCTTGTCTTCACCCACTGGGACGGCCGGGCCATGCACCCGGAACGGAACTCCCGCGCGTTCCTCCGGCGGGTGAGGCGCCTCGGCCTGCCGGTCATCCGGCTGCACAACCTGCGGCACACCTGGGCAACCCTCGCGCTCGCGAGCAACGTGCATCCCAAGGTCGTCTCCGAGCGGCTGGGGCACGCCAGCATCACGATCACCTGGAGATCTACAGCCACGTTCTGCCCGGCATGCACTCCGATGCCGCGGAAGTCGTCGCCGGGCTCATCCTCGGCACTGGCGGGCAGGCCGACGAGGACCAGGCGGACCGGCCCGACGGCGGTGGCGACGCGACCGACTCGGACGACTCCGATGGCCTGGGTGATGACGATGCGGAACCGGGTGCGCCTGCGTCAGACTGCCCGGCCACCGGCCCGCGGACTCCTCGTCCGTCCACTTCGGTCACGGCCCGGTCGTGACCAATCTGTGACCAAACGGGCCCAAACGATCAGAGGAGGAACGGTGGGCGAGCATCTGACCTGCGAGAACGCTGCCGTTCAACGGGTGCGGGAGGGGGGACTTGAACCCCCACGCCCGAAGGCGGCAGATCCTAAGTCTGCTGCGTCTGCCATTCCGCCACTCCCGCGTCACCTCCAGAGTAGCGATCGCCTCACCTGGGGGGCGCTCCGCCTCCCGCCGGGTTATGCCCCGCATCCTCACCAGGACCGCGGACAACCGCGGACAACAGTGGACAACCGCGGACAACAGTGGGCAGCCGTGGACGACCGTGGGCAGCCGCGGGTAGCCATGGAGGCTGCCCCAGTCCGGCCACGAACCTTCGTAGTGAGCCATTCACGAGGTTTACCGGTATCGGCCGGGTTTGGTGGACGCCAGGGCGGACAGATATCGACAGTCCAGAGGGCTCACGCCGCCGGTCGCCGAGGCTCGTCCCGCGGTCGTCGGGACGACAACCGTGAGAGGGCCGTTGTCGTCAGCCTGACTCGCACGGCTATCCGACCGGCGGCAGGGTTGTTTCGCGCCGGTTTGGCCAGGACGACTGGGAGACGATTCATATGACCCTCACCGAGGTCCCGCGCTCCGCCCCCGCCGATGTTCCGCCCACCGGCGAGGCACCGGCACAGGTCGAGAGCCCGCCGGCCAAGATCAGGGCCAAGATCAGGGCCGAGGCCAACGTCAGGGCCGGGAACGAGACCGGGAACGAGGCCCAACGGCTGGTCGGCCCCGGCCCCCGCCACGCCGCCCAGCGTGCCCTCCTCGAACGGAACCGGGCGTTGAAGCTCATCGACACCGGTCGGGCGACGACCGCGGCCGTCTGCGCGGTCCGTGACACGGGCCTGCGGGTGAACGGCAGGCCGGTCGCCGAGGTTCATCTGCTCATCGAACGCCCCGGCGCGTGGGGCAACGTGTATCCGGTGGTGCGCAGCACGGTCCTTCCCGACCCGGACGTCGACCTGAGCGAGGCGGCGACGGCTTCGTCGGGCCGCCCGCGTCGTATCCCCGTGCTGGTCGATCCGCACCGTCCGGAGAACGTGCTGCTGGGCTGGGATCTGCGGCCGGCGAGCTGACGAAGCCGTCAACGAAGCGGCCGACGAAGCCTGCGGGATGGGTCGGCCAGGCGCCTCAGGGACGGTCCCGGTCAGGCGGCTGCGAGGCCCAGGTCGCGCAGCAGCTTGGCGACATGACCGGTCGCGCGGACGTTGTACTGCGCCACCTCGATCGTGCCGTCCGTGCCGATCACGAACGTCGAGCGGATCACGCCGATGGTCTTCTTCCCGTACATTGTCTTCTCGCCGAAGGCGCCGTACGCGGCGAGCACCTTCCGCTCCGGGTCGGAAAGCAGCGGGAACGTCAGGGCTTCCGCGTCGCGGAACTTCACCAGCTTGGCGGGCTTGTCGGGAGAGATCCCGAGCACGTCGATGCCGGCGTTGTCGAGCTGGGCGAGGCTGTCCCGGAAGTCGCAGGCCTGCTTCGTGCACCCCGGGGTCGACGCGGCCGGATAGAAGTAGACGACGACCCGCCGTCCCCGGTAGGACGCCAGGGACACCTCGTTCCCCTCGGAGTCGGGCAGGGTGAAGTCGGGTGCGATGTCGCCGGGGACCAGACGGGCGGCGTTGGCGGTCTCAGTCATGGCCCGAAAAGTAGCCGTGGCCCGCGCGGGACGGCAAACCCCCGGCGGACAGATCCCCAACGTGGCGAGGTTCGGGGGACCTGGGCACGGTCTGTGCACCGTGGACCGTGCCCAGGTCCCCCATCTGCTCAGGCTGCCCTGCTCAGGAGCCCGGTCAGGCTGCCGCGTCGACCGCCGCGCGGAAGCCCTCCGGGGTGAGCTGCTCCCCGGACAGCCGCTTGCCGTTGACGAAGACGGTCGGCGTGCCGGTGACGCCGGCCTTCGATGCGTCCTCGTCAACCTTGGCGACGTACCCGTCGTAGGTCCCCTCGTTGACCGCTTTCCGGTACGCCTGCGAGGTCAGCCCCGCTTTCGCTCCGAGCGTGATGAGCGTGTCGTTGGTGAAGCCGCCGGTGCGCTCCTCGGGCTGGTTCGCGTACAGCACATCGTGCAACTGCCGGAACCTGCCCTCGTTGGCGGCTGCCGCCGCCGCGTTCGCTGCCCGCTTCGACTCCGGCCCGATGAACGACATCATGTGGTAATCGATCTTGATTTTGCCGTCGTCAAGGAGCTTGCCGATGGTCGGCCCGGTTGTCTTCTCCAGCGTCCCGCAGATGGGGCACTGGAAATCCTCGTACAGGTCGACGGTGACCGGTGCGGACGCCTTGGCGACGACGATGCCGTGATCGGTGCCGGTGGCGCTCGCTGGCAGGACCACCGGCTTCGACTCCTCGCGGGAGTTCTGGACGGCGAAGCCAATCACGCCGACCAGGACGAGAACGGCCAGCACCACGCCGGTGATGATGCCGCGCCGCCGTCGCCGTTCCCGCGCTGCCGCCGCGGCCCGCGCCGCCGCGGCTTTGGCCCGTCGCTCCTGTCCGCTGACCGTCTTGCCTCCACTTGCCGGGGGGGTCGCGTCGGGCCTTGCGCCGCCGCCAGGGGCCCTACCGCCGGTCGTCAACGGTGCCTTCTTCGACTTCGCAGCCATCAGCGGTACTCCCGGAAAGATCGTTCACTGGTTGGTCGAGGAGACGGTCCACCGCCAGGTAGCCGCTCGGCCGCCAGGCCAGCAGCCCGGCGGCGGCGAGCAGCAGGCTGTCGCGGATCAGCTCGGAGGTGTAGTGCGTCGGGGCGTCGGCAGTGAGATCACCCCCAGAGGAGAAGCAGCCGCAGTCGATCCGCAGCCCCCGGGTGGCGGCCGACGCGATCGCTGCGATGTAGACGGCGAACATCACCGCGGACACGACGGCGGACAGCCGCACGGCGAGCCCCACGACGAGCAGCATCCCCAAGGCGATCTCCAGGAACGGGACGCCGTACGCGATCGGCTGCACGAGGGCATCGGGCAGGATGCGGAACGCCCGCACGGAGCGCACCATCCCGTCCGGGTCGTTGACCTTCAACAGCCCGGCGACCAGCCAGACCACGCCGAGGCCGAGGCGCAACACTGTGGAGACGGCGCGACTGGCCGGCTGCATGGGGGTGACAAGGCTGTAGGTGATCGGATTCAAGACCGTGCTTCTTCTGATCCGGACCGCTCGGCGGTCAGTTTGGGCAGGTCGTCGATGTATTCCTGGACGCTGGTCCCCGCCAGGTACAGCGCGCGGATCCTGTCATCCCGAGAGAAGACGATGACCTGGGCGCCATGGGTGACCAGAACGGAGCCGTCGGCCTGGACCTCCGGTTTCTCCAGGGGAACGCCCAAGGCCTCGGCCTCGGTACGGATCCGGTCGAACGGGCCGCGGACGCCGATGAAGGTTGCGTTGAACTGTTTAAGCCAACGGCTGAGGACCGCCCCCGTATCCCGATCAGGGTCGGTCGTCACGAAGACGACCGTCACCTGGTCACGCACGTCCGGTTTCACCTCGCCGAGTGCCGACGCGAGGTCCGCCATCGTGGTCGGGCAGACGTCCGGACAGTGGGTGTAGCCGAAGAACAGCATAGTGATCTTCCCCTGCGTGCGTGTGCGCAGGTCGAAGGGACGGCCGTCGGCGTCGGTGAGGTTGAGGGCCGGCTTGGCCAGCCGCCTGGCCGGGACGGTGCCGTGCAGGCTGCCGTCGCCGCCGTTGCCCACATCGACGATCTTCACTCCGGTGTCGGTTCCCGAGCCGGCGCAGGCGGTGAGCAGCGCCATCGAGGAAGCGACCAGGACCGTGGCAATGGTTCCGGCCAGCGCCGGACGGCGCCGCCGGGAGCGCGACGGGGGGAACTGTCCAGGCGGGGAACCGGCGTCGTGACGGGAACCCGTGTCGTGACGAGGATGGTGGACTGGGGACATGACGCTCCAGGGCAGGGCCGGGCAGGACGGATCGGGGCCACGGAAAACGTGTCCGCCTGACTGCGGCAGGTGCTGACGGTGGGAGTCGCCCGGGGCGACTCCCACCCGGGCCAGAGCACCGCTGGCCGTCGCGCACAGCGTTCAGCGTAATGTCCCGCCGGACGGATTCCGGTGTGCGGTTGCTTCCGCCTGCGGCGCCAGCTGCGCGGTGTCTGCGGCGCCAGCTGCGCGGTACGGAGACCGGGACCGGACGGGGCGAGACGCCGCGCGTCAGGGCGCCCGCGTGACGTGTCGCGCCACTGGCGGTTTGGTCTCGCCGGGCGGTGATGTGTCTGGCACGATCGTTGCAGGCCGGTCGCACCCGACGGAGATGTCCGTGGCGTCCATCGACGCCGATCGACGCCAGCCGCGGGAGCGCGTCCGCCATTCGCAACGGACGAGAGGGCGACATCGGTGCCGCAGGACCCGGCCGTGATCCAGCAACAGATCGAAGAGACCCGCGCCGAACTGGCGGAGACGATCGATTCCATCACGGAGATCGTCAGCCCGCGCCGCGTCGCCGAGCGGGCCCAGATGCAGCTGCGGGTGAAGACCGCCGAACTGCGCCACAGGTACGGTCCGGCCCTCGGGATCGGCCCGGGGCCGGCGCTTCCCGAACTGGAAGCCGGCGTCGGAGCCGATGGCGTGGACCGGCGGGGGGATGCGGGCACGCTGACCGGGGGTGCGCTGGACGGCAGGGCGGTGCCCGGCCCCTCTGGCGGCGCCACCGTGGTCCGGGTGGTGCGCTGGGAGCGGGTCGTTCTCGTGGGTGGAGGTGTGCTGCTCCTGGTGGGTGGGATCCGTCATCGCCGTCGTCGCCGGTCGTCCCGGCGCGGGTGAGCGGCCCGCCCGCCCGCCTGGGCCGCTCCCGGGCCGGTCGCGCCGACTCCCTGCCCCCGCCTACAGGTCGCCGGTGCGGCGCAGCCAGGCCAGCATGAGGATCCCCGGCAGCACCGGCAGCCAGAAGCTGATCAGGCGGTAGACGAGGACCGCGGTGAACATGGACGCCGCCGTACCGCCCGCGGCCGCGAGCCCGAAGGCCAGTGCCGGTTCGATCGCGCCGATGCCGCCGGCTGTCGGCGCCGCGCCGGCTACCATCGAGCCGATGAGGTAGACCGCGGCAACGGACAGCAACGTCATGCTGGTGCCGAATGCCCAGACCGTGCAGGCGAGCGCGAGGATCTGGAAGAAGCGTGTCCCTGTTTGGGACAGCAGCAGCAGCAGAGCCCGGCACGGGGAACGGGCGAGGATCTTCAGATGGGTGTCGAAGGCCCGCACCGCCGGCCGGGCCTTCGACCGGATCCGTGGATGGGCCACGGTGCCCGTCACGAGCGCGCAGACCGCCCCACAGCCGAGCACGAACGGCCCCGGCCCGAGCCCCTGGACAGTGGACCGCAGCGGGTTGGCCACGGCAGCCCCGATGCCCGAGTCGCTGAGGGTGCCGGCGACCAGGACGATGCCCCCGAGGTGCGCCACCCCGCCGGCCACCTTGATCGACGTGATGGCCGCCAGGGCCGCGGGACGCGTCATCCCGCGCCGTTCCAGGAAACGCAGATGGATCGCGATGGCCCCGAGACCCGCGGGCACGATCCGGTTCGCCGCCGCTGCCGCGACCTGCAGGCCGGTCACGGTGCGTAGCTCGATCCGCAGGCCGCTGGCCGCCCGCGTGGACAGGCCGTTGGCGAAGTAGAACAGGACCGAGGAGAGCGCGCAGATGACGAGCCAGTGCCAGCGGGGCGTGGGAACGCCGGCCAGCCGTGAGGCCATGTCGCCGCGGAAGCGCACGGCCAGGATGGTGAGGGGCACGGCGAGCACGCCGGCGAGCAGGACGTTGCGCCGCCGGGACCGGGACGATCGAACCGGTCCGAGACGGAGCGCGAGCGGTTCGGCGAAGACGTGGACGTCACCGGCCGGGGATGCGACGAGCTCGCCCCTCGGTGTCGTTGTAGAGCTCGGTTTCGTTGTAGAGCTCGGTGTCGTTGCAGCCACGTCGTCGGAGTTGTCGTCCGGGTGGGCACCGGGGCGTCGTAGTAGCTGCCGGGTCAGCACCACCGGCGGTGGAAGCGGGGGCGCGGGCGCGGCGGCGCTCTCGGCGCTGACAGCGCCGAGCAGGACCGGAGTCTCGATGACTACCCCCGTAGGATCGACAGGCGCGATCACGGTCGTGATGCAGAGGAGACGTACGTCACGGTACGCGGCTTGACGGTATGCGGCTTGGCTGAACAGCAGCTGAAGCAGTCTCATTGCCAACCTGGCCACCGGAAGTCGCGCGACGACGCTTCGGGAGGAATCGGTCGGCGGCCCTGGTCAGGAGCCGCAGACCGCCTCGATCGGATCCTGTTGGCGTGGCAGGTCGAACCAGACCTGCTTGCCTGACCCCCGGGTGTCCGGTACCTCGACGACACCCCACTGCATTGCCAGCGCGGCGACCAGATGCAGGCCCCGGCCCGACTCGTCGTCGTCGTGGGCGGGCTTCAGCACCGGCCACAGCGAGCTTCCGTCGTCGACCGCGATGCGGATCCGGTCGTCGCGCAGGGACAGTGTGAGGCACAGGGCGGCGCGGGCGCCGACGAAGCGCACCGCGTTCGTCACGACCTCACTGACGAGTAGCTGCGCGACCTCGACGGTCTCCGGGCGGCCCCAAGCGGCGAGCAGCTCGGTGACCAGCCGGCGGGCTCGGCTGGCGGCGCGGGGATCGGCGGGCAGGTCGAAGCGTGCGCTGAGAGCTTCGGCCACGCCTCACCTTCCGGGGGGTTGTCAGTCACGGTCGTCGTTCCGGTGCGGGGGTCTGCCGCGTCGCGTTACTGCCACCATGACCGCCCCCCCAAACCTGACCCTCTGTGGTCGTCGAGCCGGGCAACGGCCACGCGACGCATCTGGATACCGCGACCGGGACGTCCGGGCGACGCGACGCGCCGAGGACGGCATCGGCGCTTCCCCCGCCGGGGTGCCGGGCCGGGGTGGCAGGCCGTCCCAGCGGGGCGGGTCGGCCTGCCCCGCTGGGACGGCCGGGCGGGTGACCGCGTCGGGGATGGCGTCAGATGACGTCGATGCCGTCCAGCACCGACTCGCGGCGAGCCATCCAGGCCCGCGTGACCTCGTCGACCGCGGTCTGGTCGATGCGGGCCGCCGCCGCCGACAGATCGCTGCGGGGGGACGGCACCATGTCCGCATCCGCATCCGCTCGCGCGGCTGTTCGCGGCATGGCAGCCCGACCGGGGTGTGACGAGTTCGGCGGGTCGATCCCAGGTTGCGCGTACCGGCTACCGGAGCCATGCGGTACACCACCGGTTCCGTCCGGGGCGCGCCCGTCGGGCGGGGTCGGGTTCCGATCGAAGGCCGGCCCGGGGTGGTCGGGACGGCCGATGGGCCGTGGGCCGGGCTGGTCCCTCGTCGGCTGCCCACCCGGTTCCGCGCGCCGCTGCGGTGCTCGGGGACGGTCTGCCCAGGCTCTCGCCCCGTTCCCCGCGGGGCGTCCCGGGGACTCGGCCGGGCCCGGCCGTCCGCGGTCGGGCTGTCCGCGGTGTGTGGATCCCGGCTGCATGGATCCCGACCGGGTGGATTCCGGCGGCGTCGGCCCCGGCTGGGGTGATGGCCGGCCCTGGTGGCGTCCGGGCCCCGGCAGCGCGGGACCGGGGTCCGACGGGCCGCCTGGCCCGGTTCCGGTGCCGGTCATCGAGCGCGGCGTCTCGACCCTGGCCGTGGCCATCTCGACCGGACCGGAGATCGAGGGAGCGGGCCGGGATGACGGCACGACGACATCGTCCCGGGCCACCGACGGGTTTACGGCCGGCGGGTAGCCGTCCGCGGCGGACCGGTCCCGGTCCGTGGGGTACCCGCCCGTCGGATACCGGTCCGAGGAGTATCCGTTGGGAGCATGTTGCCGCCCGCCGGGCAGTCGTGGCCGGGCACCGGTTGGCCGCGGAGCACCCCGCTGGGCGGGATGGGCAGCCGGGGGCGGGTAGCCCGAACGGTCGGAGTATCCGCCGGACGGCGGGTGGTCGGAGTCTGCCGGGGACCCCATGGGCAGGTGGGCAGCCGCCCCGGGCATCGGCTCGGGGAACTGTCCAGGAACCGGGACAGGCGGCCTGACCGGTGACTGTGGTGGCGGGGGTGACTGTGGTGGCGGGGGTGACTGCGGTGCGGGCGGTCTGGCCGCGGGGCGAGCCGGAGGGAACATCCTGGCCTCGTCAACCGCCCGGCTGTCCGGTGCGGCGCCCGGCGACATGCCGGTGATCGCGATGATCGACGCGCAGGGCCAGAGACGGTCGCAGCTCAGGCAGAGGTCGAACTCATTCGGCTGATGAAGGTCGATGAGGGTGATCAGCGAGTGAATATGCTCGACGATCTTCGGGCCGACCAGGACCGGCCCACGGGCGATGACGTCGAGCTCCGAGCGCAGTCGCCCGTGATACTGCTCGACGTCAGCAAGGCGCGGATCCTCCATCACCGGCAGCATGCACCATAGCGGGCCAGCGGGCACGAAGGGTGTAGCCCGTTCGGGTTCACCGTCACCGCTGACTCACGTTCCGTTTCTGACTCGCGGTGCCAGACGCCGCTGATGGTTCCCTCTCCCTTACGTGCGGTGAGGGCGGGAAGTGGGTTCGCCGGGACGGGCCGCATGGTCATGCCGAGCCGGAGTCCGGACGGCGTGGCCGCGGGGAGGCGCTGATCGCAGATCAGGACCGGTCCGGCCGGACCTCGTCCGTGCGGCGGACCTGCCGCATCAGACCCTCCTGAAGCCTGGCGAACTCCTCGATGTAGGGACTTTCGACCTGCCCGGGGGCACCTCCGGGCTCCTTGCCCGGCGCGGACCGGTCGAACGGCTCGAAACTCGCGAACTGCCCGCCGGCACCCGGCGGCATGCGGTCGGGCTGGCCGTCGAACGCGGGATAGTGCCCACCCCCCGCCGCCTGAGCGCCCCGCTCGGCGGGTCCGTCGTACCCGGGTCCGTAGGAGGACGGCAGGCCGTTGCTGCTCTGCGGGACCGCACGGTCCGCGGCGTTGTCGAACGCCGGGTAGTGGGCACCGTTGGCCGAGGCCGCGCGGTCGGTGGGACCGTCGTAGGCGAACCCCGAGCCGTTGGGACTGCCGGCCCCGGGGCTGATCGAGAGCGGGGCGCCGCGCATGCTGTCGCCGGAGGTGTCCGGCTGCTCCGTGGAGAGGAACCCCTCGGATGCCGGGTAGATGCGGGCCGACAGGCTGACCGACATCGGGTCACTGCCGTAGGTGATGACGTCAACCTGGTCCTCCGCGCTGATGCCGCCGCTGCGGGCGAGATCGACGAAGCGGAACAGATCGGCCCACCGTAGCCCATCGAGGTCGACGCTGATACGCAGTGCCATGATCGTGCCCCATCCCTGAGGTTCGTTACGTGCCGACGGTTACCTGGGCGCCAACGGACGATCGAGGGGTGACCGGCTCGCCCCCGTCAGCGCCAGCCCGGGCGGCGATGGGCGGCAGCTTATACCGCGTTGGGAGACCATTCCCCATCCGGGGAGGTTCGGCTGGCTCTGCTCCGATAAGGCGAAGTGGGGGTATCGCGTTCTTCGTCGCGTCCCGTCACCCGAGGGCATTCCCGGGCGGAACGTTGGCGGGGAATCAGGGCGGCCGGGCTGGCCCCTCCGGTGAGGAGGTGTGGGGTGCGTGGATGCCGGCCGGGAGGCGTGGAAAGTCTCGGCCGGCGGACGTGGTCGGTCGATCGGGCGGTCGTGAAATGCCGCCTGGGGTGTCACCGGTGATTGGAAGGCGGGTAGTGTCCGACCCTGTGAACGTTGTGTCCGGCGGTGTCAACGGGGTCGGCGCGGCTGGGGTGGGCACGCAATCGGGTGTCATGCAGTCCGGCGCGCTGCCAATCAGGCTCCTGCACGACCGCGTGCTGGTCGAGCCGCGTGAGGATTCCGTGGACCGGCGGTCGAAGGCGGGCATCGTCATCCCCCCGACCGCGCATATGGGGAAGCGCCTGTCCTGGGCGGACGTCGTCGCGGTGGGGACGGCCGTGCGGACCATCCAGGTTGGCGATCGGGTGTTGTTCGACCCCGAGGACCGGGCCGAGGTGGAGCTGCACTCGACCACCTACGTTCTGCTGCGGGAGCGGGACGTGCACGCCGTCGCGGCGGAGCGGTTGGACGACGGCCTGACGGGTCTGTATCTCTAGATCCGGCCGGTCGGCCCCCAGGCTTGCGTGGCCCTTTCCGACCATCCGATGACGGCGCGGCGTCCAGGTGGTGTACGGTGCCGCATCGATCGAGATGCGGGCGGTCCACCGGAGTCGTGATGTTTGATCATGGCTGTGGCGGGAGTGACACCGCGCCAGCCAGGCGCTGCCTGGCCTGACGCGGTTCCGCCCCGTATCCTTCGCTCGGCTCTGGAGATCCGCGTTCCGGCCGGGACCCTTGGATGTGGTGGAGGCACCCGGAAATGCGGACACAGGGCATCGCGTCACCTCAATCTTTGGGGTCACTGCGTACTGTAACCAGCCGATGTCCTGAGGTGCAGTGTTTCATGGCTCCTCACGCTCGGTCGAACCCAAGACCGATGGGTTGGCATACCCATTGGGTGAACGACGGCAGGGAAAGGAAGGAGACGCATGGCTCGTGACTTCGACGCTCGGCGAAGCACGGATGTCGAGGAGGACGAGCTCCAGGAACAGAGCCTGGAGACGCTCAAGGCGCAGCGCGCCGGTGCGGCGGCGGACCTGGGGGACGACATGGACGCCCTCGAGGCCGAGCTGGACCTTCCGGATGCGGAGGTGCGCGACGAGGAACTGTCGCTGCGGGTACTTCCCCGGCAGGCCGACGAGTTCACCTGCACTCGATGCTTCCTGGTGCAGCACCGCAGCCAGCTCGCAGACGTCCGTCACGTCGTCTGTTCGGACTGCGCGGCCTGAGGGCCGGGTCCCGGGGCGGGGTGTCCCTCGACGGCGGGCGGTGCGGACCGGTTGCCCGGTTGCCCGGTCGTCTGAGTAGGCGTACCACTACCTAGCGCGAGTTTGTCGCTGGGGGTGGTGCGGATGCTCGACGAACAGTCACCGATGTCCGGTTCCGTCCGGTCCCGTCCCGCCGCATTTGAGGGTCGACGGCCCCTCCGCCCGGAGGATGCCGCTCCCCGTCCCGGGGAGGAGGATCCCGCGGACGGTCCCGAAAGCCTGCCGCTGCTCCTGAACCGGTTCGTCCCCCCGCCGGCCCCGCCGGGTCATGTCGATCGACCACGGCTGCTCGACGCACTCGACGCCGCCACCGTCCTGCCCCTCACGGTGGTGCGGGCTCCGGCCGGCTCGGGCAAGACGGTGCTGGTCGCGGCCTGGGCCGCGGCCCGGCGGGGGGAGACGCCGATCGTGTGGGTGCGGGTCGATCCGGCGGTCGTCCCCGGCCCGCGTGGCGGGGGGCCGGGCCTCCCACTGTGGCCGCAGCTGCTGCACGGGCTGGGACGACACGGTCTGCTCCCGGCCGGTGAGGGCTTTGGGAGCCGGTACGGTCCCGCGGCCGACGATCTTTATGATCGGCGTTACCGACGGCTCGCCAACATCCTCGCCGACCTCCCGACGTCCTTCATACTGATCCTCGACGACGTGCATCTGATCACCCGGCGTTCGGACCTCGACGGCCTCGAACTGCTGATCGACGGGGCCGCGGATCGGGCCCGGATCATTCTGATGGGCCGGACGGTGCCCGTGGCGCTGCACCGGCTGCGGGCCGCCGGGTGGATCACCGAGATCGGTCCGGCAGATCTCGCCTTCACCCGGGCGGAGGCCGCCGCGCTCCTGGGCCGGCAGGAGATCACGGGCCGGCAGGAGATCACGGCGTCGCCCGCGACGGTGAGCGGTCTCGTGCACGTCACCGAGGGCTGGGCGGCCGGGCTGCGGCTGGCGGCCGGGGCGCTCGCCGCACGGGAACGACGACCACTGCCGGGGGCGGATGGGCGGTGGGAAGCGGCCGTCGCATCCCCGTCCGGTGGCCTCGGTGACACGGCTGGTTTCTCCGGCGCCGTGGCCGGCCATCCCGCGATCGCCGATTTCCTGCGGGCCGAGGTGCTAGCCGGTAAGCCGTCGCCGGTACGCCGCTTCCTCCTGCGGACCAGTGTCCTGGAGCGCATGACCGGGCCGCTGGCGGACGCCGTCGCGGCCGAGCGGATGGACGCGGGCGTCCTGGCGGCGGCTACCGGCTCGCGTGCCGCGCCGGCACCCACGGTGGGCGCACGGGTGAGCGGGAAGGAAGTTCTGGCGGCACTCGCGCATGCCGACGGCTTCGTGGTCGAGCTCGACCACGACGGCGGATGGTTCCGCTTTCACCGGCTGCTTGCCGCGGTGCTGCGTTCCGCGTTGGCCGCGGACGGCGACGAGGACACCGCTGAGCTCCACTTGCGAGCCGCGATCTGGTTCGCCGCGCACCGTCGGACGACGGACGCGGTACATCACGCCGCGCATGCCGGGGATTGGTGGTACGCGGCCTGCCTGCTCGTCGATGGGACCGAGATGGTGGACGCCCTGCATGGCGGCGTCGCGGGGTTCAGCCCGATCATGACGGGGATGCCGGACTCCCCGGCCTCGTGGTCGCCGGAGTGCGCACTGGTCGCCGCCGTGGGCCGGCTGGGCCGGGGACAGGTGGGGGCGGCCACCAGATACCTGCAGGTGGCCCGGGGGAGCATCGCCGCGGCGGTCGTGTCCCGTCGTCGCGCGCTCGCGGTCCGGGCCGATCTCGTCGACCTGCGCCGGGCGGAGCTCGCCGGGGCGTGCGAGGAGATGCTGAGCATCACCCGCCGGTTGCTACGGTCCCCGGGCAGGCCGGGCGCCGTGCCGCAGCCGGTTGGTCCGGTGGTTGCCGGTGTGACGGGGCGGGCGGAGGCTGCGGGGAAGGGCCGGCCACGACCGCCCGCCGACATGCGGCCGCCGGGAGATCCCCGGTTCCTGCCCGCCGGCCCCGTCGGGGGCGCCGAAGGTCCCGGACGGGAGCCGGGCGGTGTTCGACGTGATCACGTCGGGGGAGACGTGGCCCGCCCCGGCTCCGTCGTCGGTGGGGCCCCGCCGGACCGCCCGGCCGGGATCGTCGCGCGATCGACCGGTGGTGGCGTGGATGGGGGCGTGGATGGTTCCGACAGGATCGCGGCAGCCGTGGCCTGGTGTGCGCGCGGGCGGGCGGAGCTCTGGCTCGGCCGTCCCGACCTGGCGCTGGAGGCGTTGCGGGAGGCGATGACGGCGGCCCGGGATACCGGTCTGCGGACGGTCGAGGCATCGGCGTCCGGGGCGATGGCTCTCGCCTACGTGCTACGGGGTCGGTTGCGGCAGGCCGAGTCCAGCGCGGCAGCGGCGGTCGCCACCGCCGCTGTGATCACTGCCAGCCCGGTCGATCCCACGGCCGTCCCCGCATCCTCGGATGGTCGGACCGACATGCCGGCAGGCCTGGTCGAGGCGCATCTCGCCCATGCGATGGTGGCGGCAGCCCGGGTCGACGACGTGCGTGTCACGCACCATCTCGACCTCGCGCGGATGGCCTTCACCCCGGCGCATCCTCCCTACCTGCTCGATCTGATCGTCGTGCTGGAGGCGAGGGCGCGATGCCGGCGTGGGGAGGCGGACGATGTGCGGGCTGCCCGCCGTCTCCTGGCGTCGCGAGGACGGCCGGCCGGACCGCCGCTGTGTCTGTCGCTGTGGCGCGCCGCCGAGACCGACCTGCTGATCGCCGTCGGGAACGCCCAGGCTGCCCGGCAGCTGCTGGGCCAGCTGGCCGACACCCGCCGGCCGGACCATGCTCTCGCGCTCGCGGCGGCCCGGGCGAACCTCGCGTGCGCTGATCTAGAGGGAGCGGAGCACGCGGTGGCGGCTCTGCTGCGGGCGGACGGTGGCGGAGGCGGTTCGGTGGTGTCGGCATGTGTGGTGGCAGCGGTGGCGGCCGCGCGGCGTGATGACCATGCGCGGGCCACCGACCTGCTGGCGCGTGCCCTCGCGCTCGCCGAGGACGAGGGACTCGCTGGCCCGTTCCTCGAATTCGGCGGCGAACCGTTGGCGATCTTGGATGCCCATCCCGGCCTCTCCGCCGCACATCCGTTCTTCGTGTCGACTTTGCGGGCCATGGCCACGACGGAGTCCGCCGCCGCGGTGAACCCGCGGACGCCGACCAACGGCGGACCGGTCATGGCCGTATCCGGGGCGGGGGTGCCGCCTCTGGGGGTGCCGCCTCTGGGGGCGGCCGGCCTGGAGGTGCCGAACGGGGGGACGCCGAGCGGGGGGATGCCGAGCGGAGAGGTGGCGGTGCCCGCGCCCGCGTGGCCGGCCACCCCACGTCGATCCGTCATGAGCGGGCGAATGGCACGTCCGGCCCTCATGACCCCCGCGGCGCGCTCGGCGCCGCCTGACCGTGACAGGCAGGGGGCCGACGTCCCGCGCGGCCCCTCCGGCCCCTCCGGCCCCTCCGGTCCGGCGGGCTACGGCCTTGGGACGGGAACAAGTCCGATCTCCCTAGGGCAGCCGGGGGCGCGTGAGCGCTCACCCGGTTCCAGGGACGGGCGGGGACCCGGTGCGGGTGGCCGGCTCAGCGACCGGGAACTCGCGGTCCTCAGCTATCTGCCGACGATGTTGACGACCACCGAGATCGCCGCCGAGCTCTTCGTCTCCGTGAACACGGTGAAGACGCACCTGAAGAGCATCTACCGCAAGCTCGACGTGCCACGGCGTCGCGACGCTGTACATCGCGCGCGCGAATTGCGTCTATTGTAAATAGTCATACCGTTTATCGTAAAAATAAATTTTAGGTGGGAGGTCAACGGTCCGGTGGTCGGGGCGCCGCGATCAGGATGACGGTGATTCAGTGAATCGCGGCGGGCACGGGGGTGGGTACCCTCCCCCCGAGCCGGGTCCGTCGTCCACTGCGTCCGCATAGCCGGCATCGGTGCGGTCGCTCTCCGTGTGACCGGGGCCCGTGTGACCGGCATCGAGGTAGCCGGCATCCCTCTGGATCCTGTTGGACCCGGGCTGCGGTGGGCCGTACCGGTATGTGCCGAACGCCGCCGTTCGTTCGATGCGCCGCCCGATCGGGCCGGGACCAGGCCCGATCGGTGTCCGCCCCGCTCCGCGGGTACGTGCGGTGGCCCGTGCCGGTGCCGGCAGGAAGGCGCGGAGCAGGCAGATCATCGATGTCACGATCCCCGTGATCATCAGGATCAGACCCAGAACCTGGAGATCCACTCCGGTGGTGTGCCAGGTGAGCGCGTAGCGCAGGATGGCACCCACCACGACCAGGAAGACCGACCGCCCCAAGGTCATCGCCTTCGTACCTCCGCCTCTCTCCTACCGTGGCTTTGGTCTCCTGCTGTGGCTTCGACCTGTGGCTTCGGCCGGTCGATGATCGGTGCATGGCCACATCGCGCCCCGGCCGCGCTCGATGGTGTCCGCGCTCGATGTGTCGTCGTCGTGGAGCGGCACCATGGGATGGGTGGTCCGTGCGGGGAGCGGAGAACTCCACCCCTCCGGGGCGGGCCGCGGACCGCTGGCGAAACCGTGCACTGCCGCCGTGGATACCCTGCGTGACCAATGTTCATGCTGTCGATGTCGGTCGGGATCCAGGGCTCACCCGCGCCGGAGGACGTTTTCCGGCTTCTTTCGCGGCCGCGATCGAGGCCGGGGGAGCCAATCTCGTACTTGTGAGGTAGCCCCGACGGGCGGTGCCAGCGGGAGGGAAAAATCACCTCGAGCCACTGCCGGGGGGCCGCCGGACGCCGTCATCCCAAACGTTTACGTGCGTTAAGGTCGCGTTTTCCCCGGCTGAGCCGAAGATGCGGGGTGAGTGTGATCGGGGGGGCGTGGGCGACTGCTGGCGTAGCGAGGGAGGTGGGCCCTACGCTTGCCGAACCTGTCCAACTTCGCCGGAAATCAACCTGGCGGCATCGTCCCTAGCGGACGAGGCCTGGCGTCGGTTCTGAGTTCTGACCCCCCCGGAGGCACGTGTGACCGACCGAGTTTCCCGCCCGCATGATGTTATCGGTGAGGACGCACTACATCGGCCGCGAATTGGCGTGACCGTCGACACATCCGCCGAGGCCGCTGCGGCGGGCCGGGTCGCGAGGCGTGTCTCCGCGAGCTCACCCGCACCGCTGACCCCGCCGCACCGCTCGCCGGCCACCCGGCATTCCGCCGCCACCGGCGCCGGTGCGGGGCGACCGCTGCACCAGCGCTCCGGCCCGCCGGGGAGCGGCGTGCCGATGGGCGGCTCGCCGATGGGCCGCGGCGACGTGCCGAGCGCCACCGGCCGCGCGGTCCCGGCCGGTGGCCCGCCCGTCCGGTCCGCTCCGGTGGCGCGTACCGCGCCGATGCCGCGGGACCTGGCTCTCGGCGCGGCCGAGCTGCGCGGCATCCTGCGCGTGGTGGAGGACTGCGAGCGGGCGTCGTCGCTGGCATCCTTCCGCGAGCTCGCCCTGGACGGCATGGCCCGGCATCTCGGTTACCGGCATTCCGCCTTCTTCCTGGGCTCCTCGCTCGAGACCGCCTTCCAGGACGCCCGGCCCACCGGTCGCGGGCTGGCGCTTCGACTCGCGGGCCCCTACCTGGAGCGTTACCGGGAGCTGGAGGCCCTCAGCAATCCGGACAGCCTGCGTTCGGTCCGCGAGCGGGGGCTCGCCACCCTTGACGATCTCGGCGTCCCGGAACGCCCGGAGGTGCGGATGCGCCTGGAGCGGTTTCTGCGGGCACACGGCATCCACGCGAAGCTGCTCATCCGCCTGTTCGGTCCGTCGAACGTGGGCGCCGTGGTGTCCCTGCTGGATTCTCGGCCGGGCGCGTTCGGACCGCGGGACCGCGCCGTCGGGGCAGTTCTCGGGCGGCATCTCGGTAATCTCCTGCGTTTCTACATCCGGGCGGACCCGGGCCCGTCGGTCGCGGGCAAGCTGTCGGCGCGCGAGCGCGACGTCGTCCGTCTCGTCGCCGAAGGCCGTTCCAACCGCCAGGTCGCCGAGGCGCTGTGCATCAGCATCGACACGGTCAAGCACCATCTCACCCATGCGCTCGTGGCGACGGGGTGCACGAACCGGACCCAGCTGGCGATCGCGTGGCAGCGGGAGACGAGCGCGTTCGCGGCCCCCGGCAACCCGCGGCCCTGAAACTGTGACGTCATAAGGTCATGAGGCCGCTGCCGTGGATGTTCGATCGGTGGGATCCGTGGGATCCGCGGCGGTGCCGATGATCTACGACCTCAGATTCGAGCCGCGAACCCCGGTGCGCCACCGCGCGGGACGCGGTCGCCGGCACCTGATCCTCCGATGACGGCGATCATGATCGACCTCTCCATCGGGGCCGCCGGCATTTCGGCGCGAAGGGATGAGGCGAGAGGCCGGTCCCGATGATCGAGCAGTGGCGGGAACGGACACCCTGCGTGTCCGTTCCCGGTGCCGACGGCCGCGTGCCGATGATCCCACCCGGGTGACAAAGCCGGTCCGTGGTAATCGATCTGGCCTCGCCTGACCGGTCCCGAGGGTCATGTCCTGCACGCCCCGCGACGACTGTCGCTTATTGTGGCTGAAATGTTGCCATTGGCATCCCTATTGAGGTCGTTGCCGGAAAGTTGATCGGATAAGCTTGCGATCGACGGCGCGCTGTGACTAGGTTGGCCGATGTCCCTTCTGGTCCGCATGGGGTCTGAAGGAGTCAGTCTCCGTCCGTCAGCGCCTGACCCGGCCGGCGGCGACCACGATCGATTTTCAGGACGGTGTCCGCCCGTGGTTCCATACCTCCCGGGGCGTCGTCCTCGCATCCGATTTCTCCAGGCCCTGCGCGTGCGGGCGTGTGTTGCCGGAAAGTAGCCACATCTGTTCATCGCCGCATTAGATGATCGATTCTGAAGAGAAACCGCCGCGACCGGCGACCGGGATAGCGACCTGCGTGATACTCATTCGTAACCTCCATCGATGGCCGCAGCGATTGATGACGTCGCCCGGTGCACACCCCTGCGGGCTCTGTGTAATCCCGATCCGCGACATCGTCATCGATGTCCGGCGGTGGGCGAGCCGGCGACTGGATGTCGTCCGAACCTGGTCACGGCGACCGCGCCAGTGGTCCGATGGGCCCACGATCACCGCTGTGGTCCGGCACCGCGCAATGATCCCAACCGAGCCGGCTAGTATTCCGCGCACGTTGGCAATCCCGTGTCGGCTAATCGGATGCGGCCGCCGTGGGACCGGGGGACACCAGTTCCGCGACAGCCTGTTGGGGGTTGGTTCGTTTTTCGCATACTCAGGGCGGATGCGGCTTCCCGGATGTCTGCCGTCCCGACGGCACTGACCAGGAGGTCTGGATGGTGCGGGCGGTCCTGTCGTCCGAAACAAGTCGATCATGCTGGTTCGGTGGGTGAGTTCCATGGCCTCGATGCGCCGCCGCGACGATCGTGCGGCAGCGGACGCGCTGCCGGCCACGGGTCTGCCGGCTGCCCGCCTGCCCTTGAGGTGCCCGCCCACGCGGACCAGCGATTACCCGCCCATCCGGACCAGCGATTGCCCGCCCATGCGGACCAGCACAGCTCCCTCAGCCTCTGCCCCCTCAGCGCCCTGCCTCAGGCGGGGACCGGTCGGGAGGACCAGCCGATGACCACTGCACCCAGCGCGTCACCCGTGGCCTCGCCGGCCAATCCCGCCGACCGCGATCCGCTCGACGCCCGCGAGCTGGTCGTGGTGATCACGCCGTTCGCCGAACCGTCCGCGTCCCTGGTCGCCGCGGTGCAGCGGGCCGGAGGGCTCGGGGTGCTGGATCTCGGGCTGCTGGCCGGACCGGCGCGTGATGCGCTGCGGGACGCCGCGCGGTGGGCGCCGGGCCGGTTCGGGGTGCGGGCTGCCCCCGGCTGCCCCCTCGATCCCGACGAGCTGCCCGCGAGCGTCGGGACCGTCGTACTCGTCGCCCGATCCGGTCCGGATCCCCGATCCGGCCCCGTCGCGTGGGCGGATGCCGGGCCGGGCCCGGGGAGCCGCTGGGACATCGGCGCGCTGACGAGCCGGTGGCGGACGAGCGGGCCGCGTGGAGAGGCGCGGCGCCGGGTCTGGGCGGAGGTCACCTCGGTTGCGCAGGCGCGCGACGCGGTGGCGGCGGGGGTCGAGGGACTGATCGCGCGAGGCAACGAGTCCGGGGGGCCTGTGGGCGACCTCACCACCTTCACCCTCCTGCAACATCTGCTCGCGCAGGCGTTCGTCACCACCGAGGGCGCGCCGCTGCCCGTGTTTGCCGCTGGCGGGATCGGTCCGGCCACCGCGGCGGCCGCGGTGGCCGGCGGCGCGGCCGGTGTGGTCCTGGACTCCCAGCTCGCCCTGGTGCGTGAGATGGAGCTGCCGGCACAGGTCGCGGCGGCGATCCGCGCGATGGACGGCAGCGAGACCACCCTCCTCGCCGGCTACCGGGTGTACACCCGCCCCGATCTGCCCGTCGCCGCCATGACGGGCGCCGCCATGACGGGCGCCGCCATGGCCGGCGCTGCCACGGCGATCCCGTTCCGGCTGGGTGCGCGTGATCTGCGTAACCAGTTTCTCCCGGTCGGCCAGGACGGAGCGTTCGCCGCCGATCTCGCCGACCGCCACGTGACCGCGGGCGGTGTCGTACGGGCCGTGCGTCAGGGCATCCGCGAGGGCATCGCTGCCGCCGCCCGTACCCGTCCCCTCGCCCCCGGTGCGCCCTTCGCCGCTGCCCGCGGCCTGCGCCACCCGGTCGCGCAGGGACCGATGACGCGGGTCAGCGACCGGGCGGCGTTCGCTCATGCCGTCGCCGACGAGGGCGGGCTGCCTTTCCTCGCCCTGGCGCTGATGAGCGGCGAGGACAGCCGCGCCCTGCTGGAGGAGACCGCGGACCTGCTCGGGGACGCGCCCTGGGGGGTCGGGGTCCTCGGGTTCGCCCCGGCGCCGCTGCGGGCCGCCCAACTCGCCGCCGTGCATGACGTGCGTCCTGCCTGCGCGATCGTCGCCGGAGGTCGCCCGGCACAGGCGGCCCCGCTGGAGGCCGCCGGCATCGACACGTTCCTGCATGTCCCGTCCCCGGGGCTGCTGAACCGTTTCCTGGCCGACGGCGCGCGCAAGTTCGTCTTCGAGGGGCGTGAATGCGGCGGGCACGTCGGGCCGCGGGCGAGCTTCCCGCTGTGGGAGGCGCAGATCGCCGGCCTGCTGGAGTTCGGCACGACCGATCAGGCCGGTCCGGACTTCTTCGCGGGCCTGCATCTGCTGTTCGCCGGGGGCGTGCATGACGCCCGTTCCGCTGCGATGGTCGCCGCGGCGGCCGGGCCGCTCGCCGAGCGGGGCGCGAGCGTCGGCGTGCTGATGGGCACCGCGTACCTGTTCACCGCCGAGGCCGTCGCGTCCGGGGCGATCCTGCCGGGTTTCCAGCAGGCCGCTCTCGACTGCGAGCGCACCGTGCTGCTCGAGACCTCTCCCGGTCATGCCACCCGGTGCGTGGAGTCCGCGTACGTCCACACCTTTCTGGGCCGTCGCCGTGAGCTGATCGCCGCCGGCAACTCCCGCCAGCAGATGTGGGAGGAGCTCGAGGCGCTCAACCTCGGCCGGCTGCGGGTCGCGAGCAAGGGCCTGCGCCGTGAGGGCAGCGAGGTCGTCACGGTCGATCCCGCGACCCAGGCCCGGGACGGCATGTACATGATCGGACAGGTCGCCGCCCTGCGTTCGCGGCGGACGAGCATCGCCGAGCTGCATGACGAGGTCACCGCGCAGGCCACGGCCGGGCTCGCCGCCCGCTCCGCCGAGCTGCGCTCCGCCGAGCCGCGGCCCGCCGACAGGAGCGCGGCGCCCGGCCGCCCGGCCGCCCGGCCGCTCGACATCGCGATCGTCGGGATGTCCGCGATCTTCCCGGACGCCCCGGACCTGGCCAGCTTCTGGGCGAACATCGTCGCCGGCAACGACGCCATCCGCGAGGTCCCGGCCGATCGCTGGGATGCCGAGGTCTACTACCACCCGGACGCGGTGCTCAGGGACGCTGGCCGCAGGACGCCGTCGAGATGGGGCGGTTTCCTCCCGCAGGTGCCGTTCGACGCGCTGGCCTACGGTATCCCGCCGAAGTCGCTGCGCAGTATCGAGACCAGCCAGCTCCTCGCGCTGGAGGTCGCCGCCCGCGCGCTGCGCGGCGCCGGGTACGACGCGGGCCAGAAGGACGTGGGCCAGAAGACCGCCGGCGAGAGTCGGGCGTTCGACCGCTCCCGCACGTCGGTGGTCTTCGGCACGGAGGCCGGGACGGATCTCTCCGGTGCCTACAGCTTCCGCTCCCTGTGGCCGGCGCTGCTCGGGGACCTGCCGGCCGAGCTGGAGGAGTTCCTGCCGGAGCTGGACGAGGACTCGTTCCCGGGCATGCTCGCGAACGTCATCGCTGGCCGGGTCGCCAACCGGCTGGACCTCGGCGGGGTGAACTTCACCGTGGACGCGGCCTGCGCGTCGTCGCT
Source organism: Frankia sp. BMG5.23 (assembly GCF_000685765.2). NCBI lineage: Bacteria > Bacillati > Actinomycetota > Actinomycetes > Frankiales > Frankiaceae > Frankia > Frankia sp. BMG5.23. The sequence goes on along the minus strand of NZ_JDWE01000012.1, from coordinate 23,385 downwards.
CGCCGCCCTCGACGCCGCCTGCAAGGAGCTCGTCGCGGGCACCTCGGACATGGTGCTGTGCGGCGGCGTGGACACCCACGCGGGCGCCCACGACTTTCTGCTGTTCTCCTCCGTCCATGCGCTGTCTCCGGGCGGTCGGTGCCGCAGCTTCGACGCGGGCGCCGACGGCACCAGCCTCGGTGAGGGGGTGGCCGTCGTCGTGCTCAAGCGGCTCGCGGACGCCGAACGGGACGGCGACCGGATCCACGCCGTCATCCGGGCCGTCGCCGGTTCCTCCGACGGGCGGGCCCTGGGGCTGACCGCGCCGCGCAAGGCCGGCCAGGTGCTCTCCCTGGAACGGGCCTACGGGCGGGCGGGGATCTCGCCCAGCGAGATCGGTCTGCTGGAGGCGCACGCGACCGGAACGGTCGTGGGGGACCGCACCGAGCTCGCCACCCTCACCGAGGTCTTCACCAACCACGGTGCGACGCCGGGCCAGTGCGCGGTGGGTTCGGTGAAGTCGCAGATCGGGCACACGAAGTGTGCGGCGGGCCTGGCCGGTCTGATCAAAATGGCCAAGGCCGTCGAGACCGGGGTACGGCCGCCGACCCTGCACATCGACACGCCGAACGCCTATTGGGACGCCGAGAGCAGCCCGTTCTACTTTGACGACGTCGCCAAGCCGTGGGTTGCCCCGGCCGAGCGGCGCCACGCCGGCGTGTCGGCCTTCGGATTCGGCGGCACCAACTTCCACGTCGTGCTGTCCGCCTATGACGGCGGGCCCGAGCCCGCCCACGGCCTCGACAGCTGGCCCGCGGAGTTGTTCGTCGTCCGCGGCACCGACCGGGTGGCGGCCACCCGGGCGCTGGACCGGCTGGCCGAGCTGATCGTCGCGAACGACGCGGCCGGACGGCCGTTCCGTCTGCGTGACCTCGCCTCCACCGTCTGCGCGGAACGCGGCGGCCCGGTCCAGCTCGCGTTCGTCGCCGGCGACCTCGACGCGCTGCCCACCGCCATCGACCAGGCGCGCACGTTCACGTCGAACCCTCGGGCGGGTCTGTTCGTCCGGGACCAGGACGCGGATCCGGGTGCCACCGCGTTCCTCTTCCCCGGTCAGGGCAGTCAGCGGCCCGGCATGCTCGCCGACCTGTTCATCGCCTTCCCACGGCTGCGGTCCGTGCTGGACCTCGCCCCCCGGTGGGCGGACACGATGTTCCCGCCGGCGGCCTTCTCCCGGGAGCAGAAGGCCGCCCAGGCGGCCGCGATCACCGACACCCGTGCGGCCCAGCCGACGCTGGGGCTCGCCGGGCTTGCCGTCCACGACCTGCTGACCAGCCTCGGGGTGCGCCCGGACCACGTCGCCGGGCACTCCTACGGCGAACTGGTCGCGCTGTGCGCCGCCGGGGCGCTGGACCGGCGGGACCTCATCGGCCTGAGCGAGGCCCGTGCCGCGGCGATCCTGGCAGCCGCTGGCGACGACCCGGGCACGATGGCGGCGGTCTCCGCGTCGGTCGAGCAGGTCCGCGCCGCGCTCGACGGGGCCGTTACGGGTGGGGAGGCCGGACCGGGCCGGGTCGTCGTGGCCAACCACAACGCCCCGCGGCAGAGCGTGATCTCCGGGCCGACGGACGCCGTTGCCGCCGCCGTGGCGGCTCTCGGCCGGGCCGGCATCAGCGCCAAGCCGATCCCGGTCGCGTGCGCCTTCCACAGCCCGGTGGTGACGGAAGCGGCGACGGCGCTGGCCGCCCGGCTCGATGAGGTCGAGGTCGAGGCGCCGACCCTGCCGGTCTGGTCCAACACGACCGCCGGGCCCTACCCCGGCAGCCCGGACGAGGTGCGGGCGACGCTCGCCGGTCAGGTGGCGGCGCCGGTCAGGTTCGTCGAGCAGATCGAGGCGATGTACGCCGCGGGGGTGCGGACCTTCGTCGAGGCCGGGCCCGGCCGCGTCTTGGCGCAACTCGTCGGCAGAATTCTGGCCGGTCGACCGCACCGGGTGGTGGCCACCGACGTCGCCGGCGAGCCGGGGCTGCGCCGGTTGCTGCTGGCCCTCGCCGAGCTCGCCGCCGTCGGTGTCGAGCTCGACCCCTCCGCGCTGTTCACCGGCCGCGACGCCCGGGTGGTCAGCGCGACGGACCTGCCGCGCCGTCCCGGCTGGCTCATCGACGGGGCCTATGTGCGCACGCCCGACGGCCGGTTCCTTCCTGGTGGGCTGCGGCCGCCGACCCGGCTGACGGTGCGGACGACGTCACCCGGGGTCGCCTCCGTGCCCGGGGCCGCATCCGTGCCCGAGATCGTCGGCGTGCGCGGGTTCGTCGAGGACACCGTGGCGCCGGCTCCCCCGTTCGACCGCGCCGGCGTGACCGACCACAGCGAGACGACCGACGACCCTGCGGCGGGGCCCGCCGGACTGGCCGAACTTGGAGGTGACGGACCGGTGGACGCCGTGGTGCTGGAGTTTCTGCGAACCACCCGGGAACTGGTCGCGGCGCAACGTGACGTCGTACTGGGCTACCTGGGCATCGACCCGACCGGCCTGGCCCGGCCCGGCCAGCTCCCCGAGGGGCGGCCGGCGGACCTTGTGCGGCCGCGGCCGGGGGTCGTGTCTGACGACGTGCCGG
>NZ_JDWE01000012.1:0-20173 GCF_000685765.2 Frankia sp. BMG5.23 | reverse complement strand
CGGTGGATCCGGATGCCGCCGGCGCGACCGAACCGGCCGAGCCCACCGGGCCCGGTCGGTCCGCCGGAGTCGCGAAGTCCGGGGGGGCCGGCTCGACAGCCGCGATCCCGCTACGGCGGTTCGTTGTCGAACCGGAGATCGTCCCCGTGCCCTCGACCCCGGAGCCGGTCGGACGTGCCGGGTCGCTGGCCGGGGCCCGCTTCCTTCTCGTCGAGGGTGGTCTCGGGGTCGGACTCGAGCTCGCCACGTTGCTGGAGCAGGCGGGTGCCGAGGCCCGCATCCTCGCTGCCGACGACCGGGGCCTGGTCGGTCAGGTTCGAGCCGGCGCCGGCGCGGACGGCCTGGTGTGGATCGCCTCGATCGATCCCGGTGCCGGCGACCACGCCGTTCTTCCTGCCGCGTTCGCGGCACTGCGGGCCGCGGCCCTCGGCGGCAGCCGGCGGATGCTCGTCGCGACCGGGCACGGCGGGCGCTTCGGTCGCCCGTCGCCCCACGGCACCGGAGCGCTCGCCCCGGGCGACGCCGGGGACGAGGGGATCCAGCTGACCCCGGGGATGGGCCTCGCCGGCCTGGTGCGCACGATCGCCTGGGAGGTTCCCGATATCGCGGTCCGCCTCGTCGACGTCGAACCGAAGGACGAACCGCGTCGGATCGCCGAGAGCCTGCTCGTCGAGCTGCTCACCCCCGGCGGGCCGTCCGTGGTGGGTTACCGTGACGGGGTCCGCGCGACCCCGCGGATCCGGCCGGTGGAGCTGGGCGTCGCGGGCGACGTCGGCGACGTGGGTGCGGCGGGCTATGCGGGCGAACTGCCCGCCGAGCTCGGTCCCTCCTCGGTGGTGCTGCTCACCGGTGGCGCGCGGGGTATCACGGCGGCCGTCGCCGTGGAGCTCGCCCGGCGCAGCGGCTGCGCCATCGAGCTGATCGGGCGTACCCCACCGCCCACCGGACCGGAGGATCCGGTGACGGCGGATGCGCTCGACGCCCCGGCGCTGCGCCGCGCGCTTGTCGCCACCGGCGTCCGCCGGCCGGCCGAGATCGAGTCCCAGGTGGCCCGGTTGCTCGCCGAGCGGGAGGTGCGCACCACGCTGGAGGTCCTTGGTCGGCTGGCCTCGTCGGTGCGTTACCACGCGATGGACGTGCGTGACGGCGCCGCCGTTGCCTCGGTCGTGGCCGACGTCTACGCCCGCCACGGTCGCCTCGACGGCGTGGTGCACGGTGCGGGCATCCTGGCGGACCGACTCCTGCGGGACAAGACGCCCGAGTCGTTCGACCAGGTGTACCGAACGAAGATCGACGGTGCCCGGGCGCTGCTGGCGGCGCTGCGGGACGACGTCGGCTTCGTCGCCCTGTTCGGGAGTGTCGCGGGCGTCTTCGGCAACCGCGGCCAGGTCGACTACGCCGCCGCGAACGACGCCCTGGACACGCTCGCCGGTGCCTGTGCGGGCCGCTTCGCCGGCCGGGTGGTCAGCGTCGACTGGGGTCCCTGGGGATCCGCGCGGGACTTCGTGGCACGGGCCGGCGGACCGGCCCCCGCGGTGACCGGGGGCGCGGTGGCCGGTGCGGCCGGTGTGACCGGCGGTGGGATGGTCTCCCCGGAGCTTGCCCGGGAGTACGCGCGCCGTGGCATCGGCCTGATCGATCCCGCCGACGGGGTGGCCGCCCTGCTGCGGGAGCTGGCCGCTCCGGCGGGCACGCCCGCGCAGGTCGTCTACATGTGCGCCTCGGTGGAGTCGTTCGATGCCTGAGCCCGGTGCCGGGCCGGGGGGGCGGTCGGCGTCGGGATCCCGGTCCGCGTCCGGGGGCGGCGCCCCACCCATCGCCCTGGTCGGGATGGCGGCGCTGTTCCCCGGCGCCGGCGACCTCGGCACCTTCTGGGGCAACATCGTCGGGGGTGTCGACGCGATCCGGGAGGTGTCGCCGGAGCGTTTCGACGTTGACGACTACTTCCGCCCCGACCTGTTTCGCCCCGACCCGCCCCGCGGTGACCGTCCCGGCGCCGGACCGGGCGGTGTGGGCAGACCCGGCGGTGTGGGCAGCCCCGGCGGTGCCAGCGACGCCTTCTACTGCCGGCGTGGCGGTTTCGTCGAGGAGTTCGCGTCGTTCGATCCGGCCGCGTTCGGCATCATGCCGCTGGCCGTCGACTGGGCCGAACCCGACCAGCTGCTGTCCCTGCGGCTCGCCGCCGAGGCGATCACGGACGCCGGCGGTCCCGAGCGGTTGGGGGACGCCGAGCGTGTCGGGGTGGTGCTCGGCCGCGGCGGCTACGTCGGTCCCGGGGTCGCCAAGCTCGAACAGCGGGTGCGCACCTCCCGCCAGATTGTCACGACGCTGCGCGAGATCCTGCCCGACCTGCCGGCCGAGGCCGTCGAACGGGTCCGGGAGGCGTTCGTCGCCCAGCTCGGACCGCAGCGCCCCGAGGCGTCCATCGGGCTGGTGCCGAACCTCGCCGCCTCCCGCATCGCCAACCGGCTCGACCTGCGCGGACCCGCCTACACCGTGGACGGGGCCTGCGCGTCATCGCTCATCGCCGTCGACATGGCGATGCGTGACCTCGGGTCCGGCCGGACCGACGCGATGATCGTCGGTGGCGCCCACATCGTGCACGAGGCGTCGTTCTGGAGCGTCTTCACCCTGCTGCGGGCGTTGTCCCCGAGTGAGATCATCCGTCCCTTCGACCGGCGGGCCGACGGCATTCTCATCGGCGAGGGCGTCGGCATGGTCGTCCTCAAGCGGCTTGCCGACGCCGAGCGCGACGGCGATCGGATCTACGCGGTGCTGCGGGGATCGGGCACGTCCAGTGACGGCCGGTCCGCCTCGCTGATGGCCCCGGCCGTCGAAGGCCAGACGCTCGCCGTCCGCCGGGCCTGGGCGGATGCCGGGCTCGACCCGACGGCGCCGGGTGCGATCGGCCTCGTCGAGGCGCACGGCACGGCCACCCCCACCGGCGACGCTGTGGAGCTCGCCACCCTCAGCCGGATCTTTGGCACCGCGTCGGGCGGACCGGCCGGGCCGGGTCGGGCGGACATCGGGATCGGTTCCGTCAAGTCCATGATCGGTCACGCGATGCCGGCCGCGGGCGCGGCCGCTCTGATCAAGACCGCGCTGGCGCTGCACCACCGGGTCCTGCCGCCCACGCTGCACTGCGACGAGCCGCATCCGGCGTTCGTGGGCAGCCGGTTCGCGCCGGTGCGCGCCGTCGTCGAGTGGGACGCCCCGGCCGGCGGCGGTCCCCGCCGAGCGGGGGTCAACGCCTTCGGGTTCGGCGGCATCAACGCCCATCTGGTGCTGGAGGAGGCGCCGGCACCCGCGGCGGTGACGGCGGCCCGTACGTTCGCCGCCCCGGCGGTGACCACGGTGGACCGGGCAGCCGACCCGGACGTCGGTCCGGACGTCGAACCGGTGCTGCTGTTCGCCGGGGCCGACGCGGCTGACCTGCTGGCCCAGCTCGACGTCCCGGACGCGGAACTGCTCGCCCGCGACGACGCCGCGACCCCGCCGACCGGTGGGCCGTGGCGGCTGGCCCTGGTCGCGCCGACCGCCCGTCGGCTGGCGCTCGCCCGCACCGTCGTCGAGCGCGGCACCCCCTGGCGGGGACGCAACGACCTGTGGTTCACCCCGGCAGGGATGTTCGCCCCCGCGCGGGCGGGTGGGGACTCCCCGGCGCAGACCGCTTTCCTGTTCTGCGGCTTGGAGGACAAGTTCACCCCGCGGATCGACGATGTCTGCGAACACTTCGGGCTGACGAAGCCGACCCTCGACGACACCGGGATGCTCGGCCGGCATGGCGTCGCGAGCGTTGAGGTCGGCCGGATCCTCGATGTGGCGCTGCGGCGGCTCGGGATCATCCCGGACCTCGTCGGCGGCCACAGCATCGGCGAGTGGAACGCGATGATCTCCTGCGGGCTGATCACCGACGAGTACACCGACGACTTCCTCGCCGGCTTCGACCCGACAGCCCTGGAGGTGCCGGGGGTCGTCTTCGGCGCGCTCGGCTGCGGCGCGCAGCGCGCGACGGAGGTCATCGCCGGGCTCGACGAGGTCGTCGTCTCCCACGACAACTGCCCGCATCAGTCGATCATCTGTGGGCGGGAGGACAGCGTGCGTACCACGCTGGACCGGCTGCGCCGCGACGGCGTGCTGGGCCAGATCCTGCCGTTCCGGTCAGGGTTCCACTCCCCGTTCCTCGAACCGTACCTGGACCCGATGCGGGCGCGGCTCGCCCGCACCACGTTCGTCGAGGCGAGCGTGCCGATCTGGTCGGCGACCACGGTGGCGCCCTACCCGAGCGACCACGACGCCATCCGCGCGCTCGCTCTTCGACACCTGGTCGAACCGGTACGCTTCCGCCAGCTCGTCGAGCGGCTGCGCGAGCGCGGGGTGCGTGCCTTCATCCAGGTCGGAGTGGGCAGCGTCGCGGGATTCGTCGACGACACCCTGCCCGGCAACGACCATCTCTCGTTGGTCACGAATACCGTGAAGCGTCCCGGGCTGGACCAGCTGCGGCGGGTCGCGGCGGCGATGTGGGCGGAAGGCGCCGCGCCCCGGATGGACCTGCTGCCCTGCCGGTCGCGACCCGCGCCGGCGGTGCCGCCGCTCCCCCGGGCGGCCAACGGACCGCACCGCGTCGGCGCCCCGGTGCGGTTGAGCCTCGGCACCCCCCTGATCCGCCTCGGCGGCGGGGCCGGCGACCTGCTCAACCCGGGCAGTGCCGATCGGACCCACCGGAACCCGCCGGCCTGGGCCGAAGGTGACGTGCCGACGCATCCGGTGATTGCCGAGCTGCGGGCCGCGCTCGCCGAGGCGGACGCGGTGATGTCCACCGTGGTCGACCGCTGGTCGCATGGGGCGACGCCGGCTCGGGTCCCCCCGCCCGGATCGGGGGGCAGGGCGATCCCGGGCGATGCGATCCCGGGCGGCGTGCGGTCGGGCGGCGTGCGGTCGGGCGGCGTGCGCGGTGGTGCTCGGTTCCGCGCCGACGATGCTCCCCGGGGCGGTGGCACGTCCGGCGGTGCCGGCGGAAACGGCGACGCGGGTTCGATGGGCGTCCCTCCTCGCCGCGGCGCGAGCGCGGCCGACGGCGGGGCGGCCGGTCGGGGCACGGGCGCCGATCGGACGTCCGCGGTGGGCTGGGTACCCGTGCCCCGTGACAGTCCCGAACCCGGGCCGCGGATGTTCCGGCGACGGCTGTCGCTGGCGTCGATGCCGCACATCGTCGACCACTGCTTCTACCGTCAGCCGCCGGGCTGGGCGGACATATCCGATCTGTTCCCGGTCGTGCCGATGACCGAGGTCCTCGAGCTCATGATCGGCGAGGCCGCCGCGCTGCTGCCGGGCCGGGTGCCGGTCGGTGTCCGAGACGTCCGGGCGTTGCGCTGGCTCGCGATCGAGCCGGCGGTGGAGGTGTCCATTGCGCTCGCCCCCGCGGGGCCGGACGCGGTGCGGGTGACCGTGGACGGCTACGCCCGCGGCACGGTGCTGTTCGCGGCGGACCACCTGCCGCCGCCCGAGTCAACCGCGATCACCGCCGATCTGTCCGTGGGCCGGACGGGCCCGACGCTGCCCGTCGAGCGGCCCCCGCGGCATCGTGGCAGGGATCTCTACGGGGCCCGGTTCCTCTTCCACGGTCCCGGCTACCAGGGCATCCATCGGATCGAGGCGATCGCCCCGACCGGTATCCGGGGGCGTCTGCGGGTGCCGTCGGCGTCCGGCGCCCTGCTCGACAACGTGGGCCAGCTCTTCGGCTACTGGGCGATGGAGCATCTGTCCGACGACTCCCTCCTGCTCCCGCAGTCCCTGGCCGACGTGCAGTTCCACGGCCCGGCACCGGTGGAGGGCGACCTGGTGGACTGCGTCGTACGGATCCGGCAGGTGGCCGAGCGCACGGTGACCGCGGACATGGAGGTGCGGCGGGCCGACGGACGTGTCTGGGCGGTCATCACCGGGTGGACCGACCGCCGGTTCGCCAACGACGACGTGCTCTGGGCGATGGTGCGTGCGCCGGAGTTGAACACGGTGGCCCAGCCCTCCGGTGAGGGCTGGGTGGTCGCCGTGGACCGCTGGCCCGACGCGGCCTCGCGGGAACTGATCGTGCGCCACTACGCCGATGCCGCCGAGCGTGCCCGGCTCGCCGCGCTCAACCCCAGGGCGGCACGCGGCCGGCTGTTGGGACGGATCGCCGCCCAGGACGCAGTCCGGCGATGGCTGTGGGAACGGGGAGCGGGGCCCGTCTGGGGGATCGAGGTCGGGATCCGTAACGACGACGTGGGTGCCCCGGTCATCACCTCCCTGCCGGCGCGGCCGGGTGTCCCAGCGTTCGACCCCCCGGGGGTGTCGCTCGCCCACAAGCCGGAGCTCGCCGTGGCCTTGGTCGCCGCGGACGGGGAGGTTGGCATCGATCTTGAGCGGATCGTGTCCCGCGCCGCCGGGGTCGAGAAGGCGGCCCTGGCGCCCACCGAACTGCGCCTGCTCGACCGGGTCGCCGGCACCGATCCTCACCGGCGGGCCGTGTGGTTCACCCGGCTGTGGGCGGCGAAGGAGGCGGCGGCGAAGGCCGACGGAACGGGCCTCGCTGGCCGTCCACGTCGGTTCGTCGTGGACGGCCCCCATCCCTTCCCGGGGAAGGCCCATTCCCCGGGAAGGGATGGGCTCGCGTCCTCCCCGGTGGGGGGCACCCCGCCCGACCTGGTCCGGGTCACCGTCTACGGGGATGGTCCCGACGGGTCGGTGCCGGAGCGGACCCGGTGGGTGGCGTTGCGTACGGTGGACGCCGCCGGCCGGATTCAGCCGGAACCGACCGGCCCGGCGCCCCGCGAGGGCGGGGTATCGCCGTCGCGGCGTCAGGACGCTGTGGGCGATGACGTCTCCACCGGAAGAGTCGATATCGCTACCGTCAGTTATGTAGTCGCCTGGACCTCCCCCGAGGTCGAGGCGCATGGTCTCCAGAGCCAGAAGGAGTGTTGATGATGTCTGCGCAGAGCACGACGAGGCAGGGTCCTCCCGGCCCGGATCCGGACGACCGCACCGACGCCGTCACGCGGGCCGAGGCCGAGGCCCGGATCCTCGGCGAGGTCACGGAGCTCCTGCGGGAGGTGATCGGGGAGGAGTACGTCGTGGACATGGAGATCACGATGGCCACCTCGTTCAATCAGGATCTCGAGCTGGAGAGCATCGAGTTCGTGGCGCTGGCCGACCGGCTGCGTGGGCGCTACGGCGAGGCGGTGGACTTCGTCGGCCTCCTTGCCGACATGGACGTCGACCAGGTGATCAACATGCGGGTCGGCGAGGTCGTCCACTTCATCGTCGACAGCCTCCCGACGCTGGCGCCGGCGGGATCGGCCTGAAGGCCCGTGGCTGAGATCATCGCGAACGGGATCCGGCTGCACGTGCAGCGACTGGCGCCCAGGGGCGGAGCGTCCACGGACTCGCCGGTCGTCGTGATGGTGCACGGCATGGTGATGGACAACATCTCCAGCTTCTACTTCACGCTGGGCAACTGCCTCGCCGATGCCGGCTGCGACGTCATCTGCTACGACCTGCGCGGCCATGGGCGCAGCGAGCGGACCCGCGGCGGCTACGAGCTGGCGGACTCGATGGCCGATCTGCTCGGGCTGCTCGACGAGCTCGGGGTGGATCGCCCGGTGCACCTGGTGGGTAACAGTTACGGCGCCACGATGGCGCTGGCTTTCGGGCTGGAGTTCACCTCCCGGGTGGCGAGCCTGACGCTGATCGAGCCGCCGTTCCTGATCGAGGGTCTTGGCGAGGAGATGGCCCGATCGCTGACCCAGATCCTCGTCGCGATGACCGACGAGGAGGTCCAGGAGTGGTTGGACAACGGCGCCGGACGCGTGGCCAGCCGCGCCACCCGGGCCGCGCAGCGGCTGCTGCAGGAGACGACGATCGCCACCGACATGCTGGCGACTCCGCCGTTCTCCACCGAGGCGCTGGCCGCGCTGAACGTCCCGGTGCTCGCGGTGTACGGGGAGAACTCCGACATCATCGGGCAGGCTGCGGGCCTGGCCGCGCTGGTGCCCGAGTGCACCCTGATCGTCCTGGAGCACCACACGCACATGGTGCTGCGGGAGGCCGCGCACTACCTGCGGGACCTGCTGCGGTGGTGGTTGTTCCGCCGCCAGACGCCGCCGCCGCCCTACGTGCGCGCGAACGGCCGGCGCTTCGCCACCCCGGACTGGGTGACGCAGCGGGTGCCGCCGCCCGATCTCAACGCCGAGCGCCGGCCGGCCCCGATCTCGGCCGACGCGGCAGTTGCGGCCGGCGAGGGGCGTGAGGGGCGAGGGGCGTGAGAAGAGTCTGATGAGCCGCGTGCTGTTCGTGGTGCCGCCCCTGACCGGGCATGTCAACCCGGCGGTCGGGGTCGCCGCCGAGCTGGCCGCCCGTGGTCACGAGGTGGCGCTCGCCGGGTACGCGGGCGTCATCGGATCGTTGATCCCGCCGGAGCTGGCCCTGCTGGCGTTACCCGAGGCGGGCCTGGGCGAGAAGTGGTCCCGGATCCAGGACGCGTCTCGGGCGCTGCGGGGCCCGGCGTCGCTGAAGTTCCTGTGGGAGGACTTCCTGCTCCCGCTCGGCTCGATGATGGCCCCGGCGATCGACAGGATCATCGACGACTTCCAGCCCGACCTGCTCGTCATCGACCAGCAGGCGGTGGGCGCCGCGCTCGTCGCCCGTCGCCGGGGCCTGCGCTGGGCGACCCTCGCGGCGACCTCCGCCGAGTTCGACAATCCTTACGGGGTGCTCGCGGGCCTGGGGCAGTGGGTCGTCGACCGCCTGCGGGAGTTCCAGACCGGGCACGGAGTGCCGCCCGACGAGGCTGCCATCGGGGACCTGCGCTTCTCCGAGGTGTTGACCCTCGTCTTCTCCGTCCGGGAAATGCTGCACAATCCCGGGATCCCGGACTACGCGGTCTTCGTCGGCAGCGCGGTCGGGAAACGGGCCGGGGCGGGCGAGTTCCCCTGGGACTGGCTCGACCCGGCCCGCCGGGCGGTGCTCGTCTCCCTCGGCACGGTGACCCGGGAGGCCGGCGGTCGGTTTCTGCGGGCGGCGGCCGAGGGGCTGCTCGGCCTGCCCGAGCGGGTACAGGCGATCGTCGTCGCCACACCCGGGCTCGTTGACGACCTCGCCGCCGCGGCGCCCGACGATCTGCTGGTCGCGCCGTTCGTGCCGCAGGTCGCGTTACTTCCGCGGTTGTCGGCGGTGGTGTGCCACGCCGGCAACAACACCGTCTGTGAGTCGCTGTCACACGGGGTTCCGCTGGTGGTCGCCCCGGTTCGCGACGATCAGCCGATCATCGGCGAGCAGGTCGTCCGTAACGGGGCCGGGGTGCGCGTCAAGTTCGGTCGGGCCGGACCCACCGCCGTGCGTTCCGCGGTGACGGCCGTGCTGGACGATCCGTCGTACCGGGCCGCCGCCGCCCGGATGCGGGCCGCCTTCGCCGCGGCCGGCGGGGTGGCCGCCGCCGCCGATCACCTTGAGAAGCTGGCGGTCTGATGCTCGGTCTGGCGGTCCGGTGATCGGTCTCGTGGTCTGATGCTCGAACGGTTCTGACGTCGTGCTGACATGGTTGCCGATCCTGGTGTGTGCCGGTCTGGCGATCAACGGTGTGCGGCTGCGCGGTCGGCTGCGTCGTCTCGACACCCTGCCGGCCTCCGGTCGCCCGGTGGACCCCGCGCATGAGTTCCTCGTCGCGACCGGGGTCCGCCTCTCCGACAGCGGCCGACGGGCGGCCAGTTACCACGCCAGCCGGGACCGGCTCGACGTGCTCGACCTCGTCCCGGCGGACCTGACGGCCGAACGGGCGCTCGACCTCGCCCGGATGGTCGACACCCGCACCTACCGGGCCGACCGCTGCGTGCCCGGCCGCGGCGCCTTCCAGGCGCTGCTGGTCCACTCCGAGATTCTCCAGCGGGCTGGGATCACCCGCCGGGACGGTTTCGACCCGGTGGAGCTCGTCGACATCACCGAGCGGCTGAAGACCTTCGCCTCCGGCTCGACGGATCTGGCGGTGCTGCCGGGGCTGCGTGCCGCCCGGGACGACGCGGCGATGCGTGTCCGCGTCCAGCAGCGGGCCTACCGGTTCACCCGGCAGAACCAGCTCTTCCCGTTCGTACCCCAGATCGCCACCGCGATCGGCTTCCATGTGAACCAGCCGTTCGGCCTCGCGGCCATGGCGCTGTTCTGGTTCCAGCCGTTCTTCGTCTGCGCCGGCCGGGTGCCGCTGTCCCCGCGCGATCTCATTCGTTCTCCCATCGTGCGCATCCTCGGCGGGGTGCTGTTCGTGGTCGACTCCGTGCGGGCCGGCCGGGCGCAGGCCGTGAAGGCGGCTGAGGCGAAGGCCGCCGGGCTTCCTCCGGACCCGGTCAAGCATGCGGCCAGGCAGGAGACCGCCGCCAGCCGCGCCTCCTACTCCCAGGACGTCCAGGCCGGCCTCGACCGGTTCCTGCGCCACGACCGGGCCGACTGCCCCTGGTGCGGATCGGTCGAGCTCGCCACCCGGGTGGAGTCGCCGGACCTGCTCCTGCGCAAGCCCGGTTCCTTCCGGCTGGACGGCTGCGAGCGCTGCGGGCATGTCTTCCTCAACCCGTCGTTGAGCCCGGCCGGGCGTGAGTTCTACGACCGGGACCGCTACGACGGCCTGCGCACCGATGTCGCCGAGCAGGTCCTGGCCGCGATCGCCCGCGAGCGGCGCGAGCAGGCTGCCGCCGTCCGACCGTTCGTGGTGCCACGGACCTGGCTGGACGTGGGGGCCCGGTACGGTCACTTCGCCAACGCGGCCCGAGAGGTGTGGCCGAGGACGGTGTTTGACGGGCTCGACACCTTTCCCGGCCTGGCCAAGGGCCTGGCGCGCGGCTGGATCGACCACGCCCACTACGGCCGTTTCTCCGACGTCGTCGACAGCCTCGCCGGCCGGTACGACGTCATCAGCATGTTCGACTACCTGGAACGCCGCGACGACCCGTCGGCGGAGCTCGACGCCGTCGCGAAGGCGTTGCCGCCTGGCGGGCACGTCGTCTGCGAGCTGGCCAACGCCGACTGCCGGCAGGCCCGCTGGCTCGGCCGGTTCTGGCCCGGCTGGGCGGTCCCCGAGCGCGCCCACTTCATCCCCGCGGAGAACCTGATCGCCGCGCTGGAGGACCGGGGGCTGCGGCCGGTCGCGGTGCGCTTCGCCGCGGCGCGCCGTCCCGGTGGGCTGACCGGCGCCCTGCTGCTCGCCGTGGCCATGATCGCGCCACGCCCCATGCCGTGGCTGCCCCAGCAGGCCGGCCCGGTCGGCGCGGCCGGCCGCGTCCTGGTGATGCTTGTGGCCAGCCCCCTACTGGGACTGGCCCGCCTCCTCGACCGCCTTGCCGGCCGGTACGCGCACGACGCCCGGTACGCCGGCACCTACCTGATGATCGCCCGCAAGGAGCTCTGACCTCGGCGGACCGGTTGACCGGAATGTGCGGCGCGGCACAGGGATACGGGACGCGACGAACGAATGTCCCGCGGAGCTCAGGAGGCCAGCGCCCGCGGAGCGCGCGGCACCGACGCCGACCAGCCGCGGTCACGCAGCGCCCCGCCTACGAGGGAAGCCACCTCGGCCGGGGCGTCCCGCGCCAGGCGTGCCGGCAGACGGATGAGGAGCTGGCCGGTCGGCTCGGCGACGACCGTCGGCCCAGGGACCGTCGCCTGGATCTCCACCCGCACGCGCCACGGCTCGTACCAGACGTCGAGGCGCGCCATCGGCTCGTCCGCGGGCCCGTTGACACTCGGGGTCCCTACCGGCAACCCCCACTGGGCCTCGATGCGACGGTACATGATCTCGGTGAGGCGCGGCGCGTCCCGGCCCAGGTCGTCCAACGTCTCGGTGATCAGCGTCCGGCGGCTGATCGGACCACGCCGGGCCAGCGCGATCCGCAGGCTCGCGACGGTGACGAAACGTTGACGGACAGCGTCAACGAGCAGGCCCTGCGCGTCCGCGCGGGTAGCCGCCCACTCGGCCATGTCGATGACGGACCGGGCGGGGGCCGTCCGCCGGGGCAGGCGGAGGGGATCGATCTCGGTGATGTCGAGCCGAGCGCTGTGCCGCAGAAGCACGCCCGGTGGCGCGGCGATCCGGCGTTCGGTGGGCAGGAGAACCGTCACCGGGCCGGTGCCGTAGCCGTCCAGACCCGCGAGCCCCGCCGCGCAGGCGCCCGCGAGCACCGCGTCCGGGCCGACGGCCTGCAGGGCCCCCCACAGCTCCTGCATCCTCGTCACGGGTGTGGCGGTTGTGATCAGCACGCCGCGGAAGGGTTGCTGCCAGCGACCGTCGTTCAACCGTCGGCGGATCTCGTCGCGGGTGATGCCGGCGTTGATCGCATCGCGTATCGTGATCACGCCGGCCTGCATGGTGGCGATCTCCTGCCAGGAGAGTCGGCCAGGGTTATGGGCCATGAGAAGACGATGACGGTTGTCTGTCTGTTGGGCCAGAACCTTTTTCGGGCTGTGGATAACTTTCGGCTGTCTCCTTCCTGACGGCCGCGTTCCGGACCGGGTCAGCCATGCCCCGGGTGGTGGTCCCCGACGCCGGGAACCCATCCCCGCGCCCCCGGGTGAGTGCTCTGGCCGCCGGGACCGCCGGGACTGCCGGGGCCGCTGGGACGCGCCTTGGGCGGGACGAGCCGGTAGACCTCCTCGTCGGCCGGCGGTTGCTGGCCGATGCCCGGAAACCCGACGGGCGGGGCAGGCTCGATCCGACGCTGTTCCTCCGCGCCGGTCCGCGCAGGGCCGGCCTGGTCCGTACCGGCCTGGATCACGTCGGCTCCGGCGGTTCCGACGTGGTGACCCGCCAGGGGCGTGGCGGCCGCGTCAGGTACGGACCAGCGGTCGGCCGCGGAGACCCCAGGCAGCAGGACGGTGCCCGGATTGCAGTCCCCCGGCACCACCCGTCCCGCCCCATCGACCGGGTTGACCAGCAGGAACGCGGTCGCCGGCAGGGTCTGGACGGTGGTCGGCTCCACGGTGAACTCGTATACCCGCTGGGAGGTCGTGCCGTCGGTTGTCGAGTCGCTCACCGACGAGTTTGTCGTGCGCTGCCAGGTCTGCGATCGCGACGCCGTCACCGACTCCTGCCATCCGGCGTTCTTCGACGTGTTCTGCAACCAGGGCAGCAGCCGGGTGCCGTCGTAGGTCCGGCCGGTTCCGCCGCTGGTGCCGGTCGTCTCCGAGGTGCCGTCCTGGTAACCGACGCTGTCGCTGTCGCCGGCCGTGAAACTGCGCCCCACCTGGGCCGTCACCTGAGACATGACGAAGCGGTAACCACGCCCGATGAATTCCGCCGCGGTCGCGGCGTCCTTACCGTTCCCCAATCGCATGATGATCGTCGAGCCTCCCTGGCTGCCCAGCACCCGTTCGGCGTCGTCGGCGAGCCGTTCGAAGAGCAGCACGAGCCGCACCCCGGCGAGCTCGGCGTGGCGGGTCAGCCCGGTCAGGACCGCTCGGCCGAGATGGTCCGCCCCGGCGACGACCAGCATGTCCCGGCCGGTCGGCCCGCCCCGCTGGCGGCAACGGAGCTGGTGGAGCACGGTCTGGACGAGGAGCCGGTCCGTGAGTTCCTTGCGGTGGGCGGACGAGTCCCGGCTCGACGTGGCGAGAACCCGCAGCCCGGGTACCGGCCACCAGGCCGTCAGTGGACGGGGCGCGCTGTCGACCCTGGCCGTCGGCATCCTGGCCGTCGGCATCCTGGCCGTCGACATATCGGCGGCGGCCGCCAACATATGGGCCTCGACCGTCGCGGCCGGTGCCGTCGCGGCCGGTGCCGTCGCGGCCGTGGCTGGTGGTGGCGGGCTGAGCGCCTCCAGCGAGGAACGCAGGTAGCGCAGCTCGTCGGCGATCCGGTCACCGCGGCCGAACGCGTCCATGTGCGCGGTGAGCTCCCCGGCCTCGGCCGTCGACAGCGACGTGGCCGCGCTGCCGTCGTCGAGACCTTCGAGGACGCGCAGGCCCTCGGCGAGACGGCGAATGCTGAGCCGTTCGTACAGAACGACGGCGACGGTGGTGACCAGGTCCGCGTGCAGGGCGCGTCGGTGCGGATCATCGCCGCTCTCCTGGGACATGCCGAACGCGTCGGCGACGAGCTCGCCGGCCTCCCGCGGCCCGAGGCCGTCGAGGAGCGCCACCTCGTCGAGCTGGCGGGGCAGGTCCCAGGACTCCACCGGCCAGCGCGCCTGGCCGGCGAGGCGTGCCAACCCCCCGCCCACCGCCCGCTCGCTGAGATCGACGAGCAGGATGCCGGTGCCGCCGGTGAGCACCGAGCAGCCCGCGGTGGCCAGCAGGCTCGCCCATCCGTCGCCGGTTCCGCCGAACACGTCGATCCTGGGGGTCGCCGCGGGGGCCGAGACGGGATAGAAGACGGCGGTGGCCTCTCGGCGTCGCAGCTCGGCCCGGTCGTGCGCGTCGACCTCGGTCTGCCAGGACGTCAACGCCTGCAGGTGGCGGGTGTATCCGTCGGCCCGGGCCGACGCGGCCCGGGATCGTGTCCGGCCCAGCCGGTAGTGCAGGATCAGCGGAGGCAGGCACGCGACCACGGCGAGCGCGAGTCCCGCCGGGACGAAGAAGAATCCCCCCTCGCCCGCGAGCAGCATGCCGAACACCACGAAGGCCATCGGCAGGACGAGCCTGGTCAGCAGGGCGCGGACGGCATGGTTTCGCCGGGCCGTGAGCGCGGTCAGATCGGGCGATTCGGGCTCCTGCCAGACCGGTTGACGGTCGGCGAGCGGGCTCGGGGCCGATGGACCGGTGTCGACGAACTCCCAGCCCCAACGCTCCCGTGGAACGAAGAGCCCCTGGATCAGCCGGGCCTCAGTCGTGGTTAGCGTGCCCACCCCCATCGCCGACCCTCCGCCGTCCCACTCGCCTGCTCCCGCGTCGCAGCCCACCGTGCCGCAGCCCCGACGGCCGCAGCCCACCGTGCCGCAGCGACTCCCCGTTCCCGATCATCGTGCACCTGGAAACGATCTCGGCACGCCCGGTGTCAGTACTGGGGCGTTACGTGGCCATTATGGCGCGTGGTGTCCACTCTGTCGCGTTCCGCCGTGCATGTCGGCCCCGCCGTAACGTCCCGACGGTCGACGGGCCCGGGCGCTCAGTCCCGCGCTGTCCCGAACACGGATGCTGTCCCGAACGCGGATGCTGTCCCGATGGACGGGCCGAGGGCGGTGGCCGCCGCGGTGGACTCCGGTGGGGCGCTCCCCGGTCCGCTCGGCGCGGGGCCGACGAGGTCGGAGATCTGGGTGGCCAGCTCGGCCAGTCCCTTGCCGGTGCATGCCTGGTGGAGCGCGTCCGACAGCGAGGTGGCATCCGCCGCGCCGGTGAGTTCCCGGACCGCCACGGTGAGGCCGCTGACCGCCGGATCACCGATGTTGACCTTCTCCCGGCCCGGAGCGTAGAAGGCACCGTTCTTCAGCCGGGTGAGCTGTTCGCCCACGGTCTCGCCCGGCAGGGTCAGGCCGCGCTCGCGCCAGGCCGCGGTGAGCGGATGCGGGCCCGCGCCGGCCCCCCGCCGGCGCACTGCGTCAACCAGCGCCTGCCGGACGTCCTGCCAGCGGTACATGCCCGCGGTCAGGTGCCGGGAGTCGACGGTGTTCGCCGTGTCCGCCGTGTCCGCCGTGTTCGCCGTGTCTGCCGCGTCCGCCGCCTCTGCCGCGTCCGCCGGGGACGGCGGCAGGCCGAGGAGCCGGCGCAGCGTCGCGAGCAGGGCGGCGGTGAAGTCGTCCGGGTCGACGAAGGGGCGCAGCGCGGCGGCGCGGGCGTCCGTCGCCCGGTCGGCGGCATGGGCGAGCGCGCAGTCGAGGATGCGACCCGGCAACGCGGCGAGGGTGGTCCGCAGGGGTTCCGCCGGAGCGAACGGCGCGATCCCGAGCAGATGGGTGAAGCCCATGACCTGGTGCGCGGCCACCGCCTCGACCCACACCACCAGCAGGGGATCGCGGGCCGCGAGGGCGGACGTCTCCGTCTCCTCCAGGGTGCAGGCGGGGCCGGCGACGCAGGCCGCGCCGCAGCCGAGGCTGCGCCGTCCGGCCAGGGGCACCCGGTCGTAGCGCGCGTAGCGCGCGCTCTCCCGGTCGTCTCCGGCGACCATCCGGGCCAGCACGGGACGGTCCATGCCGTCCGCGCTCACCGCCGCCACCCCCGCCGGCAGCGCGACGACCAGTTCGGACTGATCGTCGCGCAGGTTCATTGTCGCGCCGACGGCTTCTCGGTCGTCGGCGGCCGGGAGCCGGTGCATCACCTTCAGTGCGGTGTTCTTGATAACGTCGGGAAGGATCTTCGCTGGGATCTGCTCCACGACAACGAGCCCCTCGCCGTAGGCGCGGATCTCCGCGAGCAGTGAGGCGAACAGGTCGACGGAGGCCGCGGCCGGGCCGTCGGTGACGTTCTTGAGCAGCCGGTGGGCCTCCTCCAGGACCAGGACGTGGCGCAGTCCGCCCGCGCCCGCGGTGGCGTACCGGACCCGCAGATGCTCCACGACGCGGATCAGGACGGCGCCGAGCAGGAACGCCTTGTCCTGGTCGCTGGTGATGTCCTCCAGCTCGAAGACGACGTTGCGCGCCAGCAGGGCGCCGATATCGATCGGATGCCCGCCCTCGAAGAACCGACCGGGAGAACCCTCTCGCAGGCTACCGATGCGCACGTCGACAAAGCCCCGGACGTCCGCCGTGACCTCCACGCCGTAGCCGATGTTCTCGACCACCCTCGTCGCGGTGCGCTGCAGGTCCCCGAGGGTCGGATATCGCCTGCGCACGTCGACCTTCGGGTCCTCCTCCGGCCCGGTCACCCGGAATCTGGGCCGGTGCGCGGGCTCCGGCCGGTCCAGCACCAGGTTCCATCCCAGGTCCTGGTAACAGACCGTCAGCGCGCGGGCGAGCACCTGGGGGAACGGCTCGTGCGCCTCGAACGCCGCCAGGAACAGGGCCCGGACGAGATCGATGTGGCTCTGCAAGGGAAAGCCGGGCTCGGGTTCCAGCGGGTTCAGTGACGCCGGTGGAGCGTCGAGCCGGCCCGGCCTGATGACGAGCACCTCGGCGAGGCCGGCGAGCCGCCCGGCCATCCGGGCGTACTCGGCCTTGGCCGGCTCCAGGACCAGCCACGGAACGGGCGCCGGAGCACGGGTCAACGACTCCAGCAGCGACCGCACGGTCTGTGACTTCCCGGATCCGGTGGCGCCGCAGACGAAGGCGTGCCGGTTGAGCGTCGCGAGGGAAACCGAGAACGCGCCGGCCGGCATCCAGCCGGCGTCGAGCACGTCGCCGAGCCGAACGGCGCCGGGCGTTCCTCGGGGGTCCGCGGGACCGGACCGGTTCGGACCCTCGGGCGTCACGTCGAAGGCGTGCGGTGTGATCAGGGTGATGCCCGGCAGCTCACGGCCGGGCGGCCGGGCCAGCGCCGCCAGCAGCTCCGCGCTCGCCCGCGGCGAGGACCGCGGTGAGCCGGCCAGCCCGCCGGCTCCGGCTCCGACCCCGGCTCCGACCCCGCCGAGGGCCCCCGCGAACGAGGTGACCGGGCCGGTCGGACGCAACGTGTAGGGCAGCCGGTCGAGATCGCTGGAGCTGCACAGCAGGGCGGCCAGCGAGACCGCGCCGGCCGGGGTCACCCCACCGACCAGGATCTCCACGTCCCACATGCCGCTCGACGCGCCCCGGCCCAGTTCCCGGTAGCGGGCCTCCGCGCGCTCCAAGTCGAGCCGGGCGCCCTGGTCGTTCTCCCGCCGGCGCAGCACGGGGATCGATCGCGCGAGGTCCGCCCGTTCCTCGGCGAGATGCTCGGGGGGCACCGGCCACGCGAGCACAAGCCAGGCGAACGGGCCGACGAGATGCGCGGCGTAGTCGTCGAACGATCCGCGGCGGGTGTCTGGCTGCCGGGCGTCGGTGCCGGGATCGGCGGCCCACAGGGCATCCGGGAGGCCTTCGCACCGCAGCCAGTAGGGGAAGCCGGCGAGCTGGGCGGGTACGGCGTCCGGTGGCAGCGCCACCGCTGTCGATCCCGGGGGGTACAGCAGCGGAACCGCGGTTGCGGCTGGTGTCGACGTGGCTGTTGCGAGCGACGTGGCCGCCGCGGTCGGGTCTGTCGCGGTCGGGTCCGCTGGGAAGAAGGGCCGGCCGCCGGCGAGGAACCGGATGTGCGCCTCACCCGGGCCCCGTAGCCAGGCGACGGCGATTCCCGGCCGGGCTGCTCCCGGCACCGGGTACGGGCCGCCGCGAGTGGACGCACCGGAGGCGGTGGGTTCGTGGCCGGGCCCGAGCGAGGTCAACTGCGCGTGCGCGCCGACGAGGGCGG
Organism: Frankia sp. BMG5.23; assembly: GCF_000685765.2. NCBI lineage: Bacteria > Bacillati > Actinomycetota > Actinomycetes > Frankiales > Frankiaceae > Frankia > Frankia sp. BMG5.23. Next base: position 1,867 of record NZ_JDWE01000012.1, on the reverse strand, counting down.
CGAAGAGCGCGGCCGGTACGGGATCGGGCCGGTCGGGTGTGTCGGGTCGCCGAGGGGCGGTGAGGATGCGGTGGAACCGGAAACCGGCGAGCACGATCGGAGGGGCCTATTCGTGCCGGCCGCGCTGGGAACGGCTGCCGGCCGCCCGTACCACCATGCGGGCTCCTCGTGGTCTTCGTCTCGTCTCTCCGTGAACATACTTCTGATCATCGGTGCCGATGTGGCAATCTATCACCCTCCGCTGGGCATTGGATCCGGATCGTGTCCATCGTTGCTCGAAGTATCCGAATTCCGAGATCGGGGAGGAGTGAAGGTCGAACATGGAGGCATGGACGGCTGTCTTCGATCGTCACGGTCCCGGGCGCATGGACTCCCGTCGCCGTGATCGCGGTCTGCGGGTGTCGTGGGCCGACGCACCGGCGGCTGCCGCGGGATACCTCCCCAGGTCGGGGTACCTCGCCGGGCTGGGCGACCTCGCCAGGCCGGCGTGAATGATACGTATTGTCATCGCCGGTGCATCATGGCCGCAGCCGGATGGCACGGGCGTGGCGGCCGTCGGGGGTGGCAAGGGTCACGGGGGTGGCAAGGGTCACGGGGGTGGCAAGGGTCAACAGCGCGTCGCAGCCTCGCCCGTGGCGTCGTCCCGGAAGTCGGAGGCATGGCCGATCATCGCAGGAATCGCCGCCGGACCGAGACGCGTACGAGCCCCCCGCGGGGTCGCTCGGTCGCGGTCGGTGCCGCCGCGGTGGGTGTGACGTTGGTCGTGGGGGCGGCCAGCGCACTTCATCTCAGCAGTCCCGCTTCGGACCCGGACTCCTCGCATGACCTGTCGGTGTCCGTACCGTCCGGGCCGAGAGGCGCAGCCCGGCTCGGACGCACATCCGGGCTCGGTCCCACCTCCGAAGCACGCCCGTCGGGCGTGGGTGGGCCGGTGAGGACGAGCCGGGTGGCCGGTACCGGCGCGGACGGCAGGGCGGGGCCCGCCTCCGACCTCACCGCGATCCCCGGGGTCGGACCGGTGATGATGACGAAGATTCCGCAGGCCGCCCGGCAGGTGATCGTGGTGAGCGGCATCGACCGGAATGCGAACACCAACAACGTGACGCTGTGGGAACGGGCCGATCCCGGCTCCGCCTGGAAGACCTACGGCGCCCCGCTGATCGGCCGCAACGGCGCCGATGGCTGGACGTACGACCATCGGGAGGGCGATCTGCGCAGCCCGATCGGCGTGTTCAGTCTCACCGCCGCCGGTGGCAAGCTCGCCGATCCGGGCACCGGTCTGCCCTACGAGTATCGCCCGTCGTTCTACCGGGCGACGGGTCCGCGGGGCGAGCCGATGCCCGATGCGTTCAACTATGTGGTCGCCATCGACTACAACCGACTGCCCGGGTATCCGCCGTCGGACCCGACCCGTCCGCTGGGCCCGCAGATCGGCGGGGACATCTGGCTGCATGTCGACCACAGATCGCCGACGCGGGGCTGCATCGCGGTGGAACAGGACGCCCTCGTGGCCATTCTCCGTTGGCTGACCCCGATGGCCCATCCCATGATCGTTATGGGAGACGTGGCGGATCTCGGCGCCGACAACGTGCGCCCCTGAGCCCCTTTCCTTGCCTATCCAGAGAGATAAATCGAGCACAAAAGCCTCTGGATACTGAGCTTTAATGCGGAGAGTCATGTTGACCACAGCTCCTCCCAGGCCAGGCCGGTTTCGGCGAGGAAACCCAGGAGCACCCCGGGCCGGTACTGCAGCCGTTTCAGCCCGTGCTTGACCGCCCGGTGGACGTCGTCGAGGGTGCGGGCGGCCAGGTGCACCAGCGCGGTCCGCTTGATCTGTGACCACACCCCCTCCGCCGGGTTCAGCTCG
>NZ_JDWE01000011.1:105374-126228 GCF_000685765.2 Frankia sp. BMG5.23 | reverse complement strand
CGGTCAGCTCCGCCTGCTTCCACGACAACCCCACGAACGAGATCGCCCCCAGGTTGTACACCTCGTCCGGCTGCGAGATCTCCACCGCCCCGATCAACGACGGAAGATCCGTCAGATCCCCCTCCAACAACNCCNCCCCCGGCACCAGCCGCTCCACCGTCGCCACCTTCGGGTTCGACTGCCCCCGCACCAACCCGAACACCTCATAACCCTTCGCGGTCAGCAACTCACCCAGATACAACCCGTCCTGACCGGTAATCCCGGTAATCAGCGCGCGAGGCACGTCGAATCCTTTCGTCGAAAAAATCTTCGGCCGGGTTCCCAGCTATTCAGGAACCCAGCCGGGCCGGGCTTCGCGGTACCTCGGCACCGAGCGCGTCAGCGGCCGCGAGGGTCGCCCGGCTCGAGGCGAGCAGCTCCGCGGTGACACCGGTGTCGCTGCCGCGGCACATCCGCAGGAAGGCCGCCGCGGCGGCGTGATGCCCCTTGTCCTGCGGCCCCTTCCAGGTGGAACGTCCATCGATCACCAGTTCGCGGTAGTCGTCGATGCGGACGTGCCGGCTGCCCGCCAGCGCCTCGAGGTGCTCCTTACGCACTCCGCGGGGACGGGCGGAACTGTAGGAGATGGCAGACAGGGAACCGTCGGCATGCCGGAGCGTGACCGCCACATCGGGAGCAAGCAACAGCTCGGCCTCCCGCCCGGCGAGCGCCGTCACCGTGTCCACCTCGCTGCCGGCGAGCGCGGCACAGGTGTCGACGAAATGGCAGACCTCACCGAGCAGCCGGCCACCCTGGACCCGGTCGTTGTACCAGTGGTCGGCCGGCACCGGCCCGGCGGCGATCCGATAGCTCAACGTGAGAGGACCATCCCGGTCGGCCAGCGCCGCGCGAGCTGCGGTGACCGCCGGGGAAAAACGCCGGTTGTATCCGACGACAAGCACCCCGCCGCCGGTCGCCGCCGCCTTCTCCACCCGGTTGAGCTCGTCGAGGCTCAGCGCGAGCGGCTTCTCGCACCATACGTGCCGACCGCGTTCCAGGGCCCGGGCGGCGAGGTCGGCATGCGTCGCATGCGGCGTCGCGATGACGACCACGTCGACGTCGTCGTCGTCCAGCACGGCGTCGGCGCCGGCCACCGCCCCGGCGAACCCGTGCCGGTCCGCGAAGGCCCTGGCCGACCGGCCACCGGCGGAGGCCACCGTGACCAACTGGTCAAACCCGGCCGCCCGGAAGGCGGGCAGCAGAACCGATCCGGAGAACGTCCCGGCCCCGATCCAGCCGACCCGGCTGCCCCGACGTCCCGCTGGGGCGGATCGCTGGCGGGGCACCCGCGGCCGCGGGCTGACCGACCGGTCCCGGGTCGGGCCCGCGCTGTGCGCCAGTGCAGCCCCGGCCACCGCGGACCCGACCCGTTCGGACCCGACCCGTTCGGACCCGACCCGTTCGGACCCGACCCGTTCGGACCCGACCCGTTCGGACCCGACCCGTTCGGACCCGACCCGTTCGGAGGCAGCCGACGCCGGGTAGTCGAAACGGATCCCCAGGTACGGCTCGCTGCGGGTGGCGACGATCTCGTAGGCCCGCGGCGCCGCGTCGATCGGAAAGGCGTGGGTGACAAGATCATCAACTCGCAGCCGGTCGGCCGCGAGCAGGTCGAGCACGGCCTCCTGGTTGCGTCCCTCGGTCCAGCGGACCTGCCCGGCCGGGTAGTCAACCCCCCACTCCTCGTAGCCACGCTCGTACCGGCCCGGTCCGTAGGAGCGGGCGAAGCGCAGCGTCAGCTCCTTGTCGTAGAACGGCGCGCGAAGCAGGCCCAGTCCGACGTCACCCACCACGACCAACTGCGCCCGGTCCCGGGCCAGCGCGGTGGCCCGCATGACCGGTTCCGCCGAGCGACCAGCGGCGCAGATGAGGACCGCGTCGGCACCACGGCCCCGGCTCCATGCGCGGACCGCGGCGGTGGTGGCCTCGCCGGACTCCCGCAGCGCACGGACACCGCTCGCCTCGGCGGTGACCAGCGGCAGATCGGCAAGGTCGATGCCGGCGACGTCACATCCGCTGGCGAGCGCGAGCCGGGCTGCGAGCTGACCGACCAGCCCCAGCCCGACGACCACCACCTTCGCCCCGGGGCCCACCTCCGCCAGGCGCAGCCCGTGCAGGGCGATAGAGCCGATCGTGGCGAACGCCGCCGCCCCCGGGTCGACCCCGCCCGGCACCCGGGCGCAGAGCAACCCGGGAACGGCCTGGAACTCGGCGTGGTTGGCGCGCCCGGCCCCACCCGTGGCGACGAGGTCACCGGGGCGGATGCGGTCAACCGCGGAGCCCACCTCGACGACGCGACCACATCCGCTGTAGCCGAGGGGAACGTCGGCGCCGAGCCGGTCCCGGACCGAACGCGCGGCCGGGATGAGACCGTCGGTCCTCGCCTTCTCCGCGACCTTGCGGACAAGGTCCGGGCGGGCCCGCGCCTTGGTCAGCAGCCCGGAGCGGGCGAGCGTGGTAACGGCACGTTCCGTGCCGGCGGACACGATCGTCGCAACGGTCGCCACCAGCACCTCGGTCGGACCGATGACCGGCACGGGAACGTCGACGACGCGCACCGCCCCGCCGGACGCCGCCTGTACCACCTGCTTCACCACGCCACCTGCTTCACCACGCCACCAGGGCGCCGCCGCGCCGGCCGACGGTCGGCGCCGGCAGGTGGACCCGCACCCACGCGCGGACCCGTACCGGCGTGTCGGCCCGAGTCTTCGGTACGACCGGGGGAAGTGAGGGCGTCGGGGGCGCCCACGCTCGCATCATGCTGCGCAGTGTAGTTGATGCATTACATTCAGCGATGAACATCGGCCTCGCCCATTCGAAGTGTCAGACCCGGAGGAACGGCATGCTCGAAGCGTCGGCCGCCGCGTGCATCGTCACCCTCGCGGCGACCCCGATCGTCATCGTCGGCATGCGTCGGATGGCGGCGATCGACGAGGTCACCGCGCGGTCCTCGCACCAGGTCCCGACCCCGCGTGGCGGCGGTATCGCAGTCGTCCTCGGGCTGTTCGCGGGCATCGGCCTGGCGGTGTGCATCCCTGGGCCCGGCGACGCCCGCGACCTGCTGTCGTTGACCATCGGCATCGCCCCGTTCGGCCTGATCGGACTCGTCGAGGACCTCAGCGGCATCGCTCCGCCGCGCCGGCTGGCCCTGCACGTCACCGCGGCCGTCGTCGCGGTGACGGCGGTGCGCGGGGCGGTGCTCGACGACCCGGTTCCGAGCGGCACAACCGTCCTGCTCGTCACGATCATCGCACCGGTCTGGATCACCGCGTTCGTCAACGTCTTCAACTTCATGGACGGCATCAACGGCATCTCGGTGACGACGGCGGTCCTGGCCGGGGCGGCGTTCACGGTGCTCGGAGCCGTCCAACACGTGGACGCGATCACGACCGGCGGTGCTCTCACGGCGGCCGCGGCGCTCGGTTTCGGCCCGTTCAACTTTCCTCGGGCCCGCATCTTCCTCGGGGACGTGGGCAGCTATTCGCTGGGAGCCGCGATCGCGCTCCTGGCGGTGCGGGCGGTCCTGGCGGGAATACCGGTGGAGACCGCCTTGGCACCGACGGCGCTGTACCTGGCCGACACCGCCTGGACTCTGCTACGCCGGGTGCGGGCGAAGGAACAGTGGTACCTGCCCCACCGCACCCATGCCTACCAGCGACTCACCACCGCCGGGTGGTCACACACCCGGGTGACCGGGCTGGTTGGCGTCCTGACGGCGGTCCTCGTCGCCTTGGGATTCGCCGCGGACGGACCACTGCCCGTTCGCCTGCTCGCCGACACGGCGGCCGGGCTGGTGCTCCTCGGGTACCTGAACGCTCCACAGCGCGTCGCGGCGGGACGGGACTCCGCCCGCCACTCGCGCGCCGTTCCCGCCCGCCCGCACCCGTCCCCCATGCCGGCCGCGTCCCCCACACCGGCCGCGTCCCCCACACCGGCCGCGTCCCCCACACCGGCCGCGTCCGGAGTCGCGGCGATCCCGTCGCAACGCCGGCCGACGAACCCGGACAGGACAGACCGGACCGACGGGACCCGGCCACTGGGGGATGCCGGTCGAAGCCACTGATCGGCTCGTACCCCGCGACCGCCAGGCGGCCGACAACGACGACGGATGGCAATGAGATCGATACGAAGCGCGACACACGCGATGCGACATCGCCTACGTTTAGTCACTCACAGAATACAATACATTACTCATGGTGAAGTATGTAAAGGGCGACTGGAGGTCGAGGTCGGTGGTCCCCTCTCCTGTCCGGTCGCGCGTCCTGCTGGTGACGCACTACTTCCCCCCGGAGACCGGAGCTCCCCAGTCCCGGTTGTCGGAGACGGCACGCGCGTGGGCGGCGAACGGGCTCGACGTCACCGTACTCACCGGCATGCCGAACCACCCGACGGGCAAGATCCCTGCCGCCTATCGCGGCGCCTGGCTGCGGACCGAGCGGGTCGACGGGTACCGCGTCGTACGCACCTGGCTCTATGCCACTCCCAACGAGGGGATCGCCCGCAAGACCCTCGGTCATCTGTCGTTCATGGTCACCAGCGTCCTGCTCGGCGGCCGGCCCGCCGGCCCGGCCGACGTGGTGGTGGTGTCCTCGCCGACCTTCTTTCCCCTCGGCTCGGCCTGGCTGCTCGCCAGGCTGCGCGGCGCCCGGCTGGTTGTGGAGGTCCGCGACCTGTGGCCGGCCATCTTCGAGCACCTCGGCGTCCTCACCGACCGGCGGGTCCTCGGCGTTCTCGAACGCCTCGAACTCGCCGCCTACCGGGCCGCCGACGCCGTTGTCACGGTGACGGAGGGGTTCCGGGAGGACATCGTGCGACGAGGCATCGCGCCGCGCAAGGTGCACGTGATTCCCAACGGCGTGGACCTCCGCCGGTTCCACCCGACGACCGCGGCCTCGGCCGACATCCGGGCCTGGCTGGGCGCCACCGACGGCGACACCCTCGTGCTCTACCTCGGCGCCCACGGCATCTCGCACGGACTGACCTCGATCGCCGACGCGGCCGCCCGGGTGACCGGCCGGCCGATCCGGTTCGCCTTCGTCGGTGAGGGGGCCGAGAAACGCAGGCTCGTCGGGCACGTCGAGAGCCTGGGACTGGCCAACACGGTGCTGCGCGACGGGGTTGCCCGCGAGGAGGTACCCGCCGTCGTCGCGACCGCCGACATCTGCGTTGTCCCACTGCGGGACGTGCCGATGTTCGACACGTTCATCCCGTCGAAGATGTTCGAGTTCCTCGCCGCGGGCCGCCCGGTGATCGGGGCGGTCCGCGGCGAGGCGGCCCGGATCCTCCTTGCCGCCGGGCAGATGGTCGTGCCCCCCGAGGACTCGGCCGCGCTGGCGGAGGCGATCCTGGTCCTGGCGGCGGACCCGGACCGCCGGGCGCGGATGGCCCGCGGCGGGCGGGCGCACGTCGAGGCCCACTACGATCGCGACGATCTGGCCCGCCGGTACCAGACGCTGCTGTTCGACAACGCACCGTTCCCGGCGCCGCCTCCACCGACGACCCTTTCCCCACCGGTGCAGGTACCTGCACCGGTACCTGCACCGGACGTGGTCGCATGAGGTTCCTCATCACCGGTGGCACCGGTTTCCTCGGAAGCCGGGTGGTCGACCGGGCGCTCGCGGACGGACACCGGGTCGTCGGGCTGGCGCGCAGCGACGCGGCGGCGACGAAGCTGCGCCGACACGGCGCGGGGACTGTGCGCGGTGACCTCGACGATCCGGCGACGTTGCTCCCGGCGTTCCGCGAGGCGAACTGCGAGGCGCTGATCAACATCGCCTCACTCGGGTTCGGCCATGCGGAGACGATCGTGACCGCCGCCCGTGCGGCCGGCATTCGCCGGGCCGTCTTCCTTTCCACCACCGGGATCTTCACCACGCTCGATCCACCCTCGAAGCGGATCCGGGTAGCGGCCGAGGGGACCATCGCGGCGAGCGGGCTGGACTGGACGATCATCCGACCGACGATGATCTACGGGGGTCCCGACGACCGGAACATGGCCCGGCTGCTGGCGCTGCTCCGGCGCGTTCCGGTGCTGCCGGTCCCCGGCGGGGGGCATCATCTGCAGCAGCCGGTGCACGTCGAGGACCTGGCCCGCACCGTGCTGCGCGCAACGACGACCGCGGCGGCGATCGGACGCGCCTATGACGTCGCCGGGCCGGAGGCATTGACGTTCCGGCAGGTCGTGATCACGGCCGGCGCCGCCGTCGGCCGGCGGGTGATCTGCGTGCCCGTGCCGGTCCGCCCCGTCATCGCCGTGACCCGCGCCTACGAGCGGCGGGTGTCCTCGCCAAGGTTGAAGGCCGAACAGATCGCCCGGCTCATCGAGGACAAGGCGTTCGCGATCGACGCGGCCCGCCGCGACCTGGACCATCGTCCGCGGCCGTTCGCGGCCGGTATCGCGGCGCAGGCCACCTCATCACCCTATCGGGTGACCCCAAGCCGCTCTCCCGACCGAACGGAGACCCGGATGTTCCGGATCGACCAGGCCACCCAGCTGCTCCAGGACCTCCAACGGATCGCCAGGGTGGCTGGTCCCCCGACGGCGCTGCGCTTCGGTGCCGCCGTGGCCCGGCATGCTCCGACCATCCGCCGGGCGGGCAACCTGGATGCCGCCGACCGAGCGATGGCCGCCGGCGGCCACACCTACCGGCCGCTGCCCGGGGTGACGGTCATGTTGCCCGGCACCGCGTTCGGCGGCGCGCGCGAGATGTACTGCCGCGGGGTCTACCACGCCCTCCCCGGGTACGCGCCGGCGGCCGGCGAGGTCGTCGTCGACCTCGGCGCAAACCAGGGCCTGTTCTCGGTGCTCGCGGCGCGAGCGGGCGCCGATGTGATTGCCGTCGAGGCGCAGCGCGGGTTCGCCCCCGCCTTCATCAACCATGCCGCCGGCAACGGTGTGTCGAACCACATCCAGCTGCTCCACGCCCTGGTCGGTCCGACCGCCGGCGTGTTCGCCGATCCGCGGGCCCGCCGGAACGCGACACACTGGGACGGGGACGTCGACGTCCTCACCATGGCAGAGGTGTTCGAGGCTGGCGGGGTCGACCAGGTCGACCTCGTCAAGCTGGACATCGAAGGCTCCGAGTTCGCCCTGTTCGACGAGCCTGGATGGCTGGACGCGGTTGGTCGGATCGTGATGGAGGTGCACACCGGGTTCGGCGATCCCCGTACGCTCGACGACCTGCTGGTCCGGCACGGCTTCGAGGTCACTCTGCTCGGTAACGACCTGGTGCCGACTGCCCATCTGGGCGACGCGGCGTCGGGCTACCTCTACGCCCGCCGGACCCGATCGACGACCCGGGCCATCCGCGGGTCCGCGCAGCCCGACGGTCGCCCGGTGTCGGTACCCGGCAGCCGCCCGTCATCCGAGCCCGGTTTCGTCGACGACCCCGCACCGCGGGGTGTCTCGGCGTGAGGCCGATGTCCAGCACCCACCCGATCCTGGTCGACTGTGCCGGTGCCCGGATGGGCGGGGCATTGCGGTTCCTGACCGAACTGGACGGTTACCTGAGTTTTCGGCCGGGCCTGCAGGTCCATCTGGTCGGCCGAGATCGCCGGATCGGACCGGGCTGGCTCGCCCGCCGGGAGCGGCCTGGGCGGTACGCGCGCGCGATCGCCCTCAACAACGTCGGCTTCCTCGCGACCCGCGGCGAACGGTGGGTCCTGCTGCGCAACGTGCTGCACTTCCTGCCGGCGGAGGAGGCCCGGCGGCTACCCGGCGGCCTGCCCGACGGCGTGGCACGGACAGCACGTCTCGTGCGGCTGTTCGCCCGTCGTGCGGACGTGGTCGTCGTACCGACGACCACGATGGCGGACCGGGTTCTCACCATACTTCCTAGCCTGTCCGCCAGGCTGGTGGTCCGGCCCCATCCGCTGTCCCCCGATCCGACCCCTCCCCAGGCCCGTACGCCGGGCCGGTTTCTGTGTCCCGTGTTGTTCGCGCCGTTCAAACCGATGGGGCACTTGCTCCGCATGGTCGATGCCGCCGCGACCCGGCTTCAGGAGGAGATCGGAGCCCACCTCGCGATCACGGTCACCGCGACCGATCGCGAGGCCCACGAACACGGCCTGTCCCACTGTCGGACGCTGCGGTTCGTGGGCCGGCTGACGCCGGCCGAGCTGCGGGCCCACCAACGCGATGCCGGCGCGTTGCTGCAGCCGACGACGATGGAGTCCTTCGGCTACCCGCTCGCCGAGGCACGGCTCGCCGGGATACCCGTCATCGCCCGCGACACCTCACACAACCGCGAGGTGGCCGGCCCGGTTCTGGTGCCGTACTCCCGGGAGTCGGCGGATGATCTCGCCGTGGCGCTGCGCACGGCGCTCACGTTCACACCACGGCCCGAGACGGGAAACCCCTTCGATCCGACGCGTTACTTCGACTGGTTGCTCGACGCAGGAGAGAGCTCACCGTGACGACGCAGACCCACCGAATCCCGCCGCGCCAGGGCCCGTCGTTCCCCGCGGCACCACCGGCCGCACCAGAACCGGCAACGCCAGCACCGGCCGCGCCAGAACCAGCCGCGCCAGAACCAGCAACGACGCGAACCCCGCGCCGAGCGAACTGGCCGACCCCCTATGACACCGCCGCCCCCGCCGGATCGACACAGCCACAGCCGGCGCCGGGATCGGTTCCCGTCACCGCGATCATCCTCGCCCACAACGAGGCACCAAACATCGTCCGGGCGATCAGGTCCGCCGGTTGGTGTCGACAGGTCGTCGTCGTGGACTCGGGTTCCACCGACGGCACCGCGGATCTGGCCCGCGCCATCGGTGCGACCGTCTGGCACGAGCCCTGGCGTGGGTTCGCCGGCCAGCGGCAGTGGGCGATGACCAACCCGGGGATCGCCCACGACTGGGTGTACTTCCTCGACAGCGACGAATGGGTGTCGACCGCGCTCGCCGCCGAGATCGCCGCCCGGCTGGGGACGGCGGACTGCGCGGCCTACAGCCAACGACGCCGGCTGGTGTTCGAAGGCCGCTGGATCGCGCATTGCGGGTGGTACGCGAACAGCTGGCAGGCGCGGCTGCTCGATCGGCGGGTGGCGTACTTCGACGCCGCCGTCACCTACAGCGAACGGGCCGTGGTCACTGGTGAGGTCGGACGGCTGTCCGCCGACCTGATCGACGAGGACCACAAGGGACTCGCCGCCTGGCTACGCAAGCACGTGCGCTACGCCGAACTGGAGGCGGCGCGCCGCGTGACGCAGCCCGCTGTCCGGGAGCGGTTGGCGCGGGTCCGCGAGGAGGTGCGCCGGCCCACCGGGTCGACCCGACCGCTCACCCGGACCATCGCGAGGGACGTGATCTTCCCGCTGGTTCCGGCCAAGCCGGCGGTCCTCTTCTGCTACATGTACCTGCTACGGAGCGGATGGCGGGATGGGCGGCAGGGGCTGCTGTTCTGTCTCTACTACGCCTGGTATGAGCTCACGATCGGCGCACTGACTCGGTCCGTTCACCGGTGACCGCGTCGGTTCCGCTCGGTCGCTACCTGCGCACCACCGCGGGACTGCGACCGGTCCAGCTCGGTGCCCGTGTCCGGCTGCGCGGGCAACGGGCCGTCCTGAGTCGCCACCCGGGCCTGGGCGAGATGCTGCTGCGCGGCAGGCCGCCAGCGGAATCCTGGCCGATCGGGTTCCTGCCGTTCGACGGCAGATGCCCGCCGGCTCGGCCGATGTTCGACGAGATCGTCGCGGGCCGCCTAACCCTGCTCGGTCACTCCCGCGATCTGTGTCCCCGGGACTCCAACACTCCCGCTACTGGAACCCCCGTACCCCCCACCCCCACGACCGGCACCCCCGCGGGGGCCGGCGCCGCCGCGGCCCCCGCCCGATGGGACTGGAGGCAGGCCGACGCTCCGCTGCTGTGGCGCTACCATCTGCACTACTGGGACTGGGCATGGGCATTCACCACCGAGGCTGTCCAGGGGCCCGCGATGTTCGCCCGGCTGTATCTGGCCTGGCGGACCTCGGTGGCCCTGGGCGATCCGGTTGCCTGGTCGCCCTACGTCGTGTCACTCCGGGCCTGGACGCTGTGTGCCTTGTGGCCCCGGCTCGCGCGGGGAACGCCCGCCGAGATGGCGGTCCTCGCCGACCTCGGCGTCTGCCGGTCCTTCCTGCGCACTCATCTGGAGACCGACGTCGGCGGGAACCACCTGCTGAAGAACTACAAGGCGCTGATCGGGCTGGCGGTCGCCGATGACGACGCCCGCGGCCGCCGACGATGGGTCGACGCGCTGCTGCGCGAGCTCGATCGGCAGGTCCTCAGCGACGGTGGACACTACGAGCGCTCCCCCACCTATCACTGTCAGGTGCTGGCCGACCTCGACGACGTCGCCGGGCTGCTCACCGCGGCGGGCCACGTGGTGTCCGGCGCCCTGCTCGACGCGGCCGGCAGGATGCGGGCCTGGCTGACGGCCGTACTCGGACCGGACGGCGTGGTTCCCACGCTCAACGACGGGTTCGCGGTGCCCGCCGAGGCCCTGCGGCTGCTTCTCCCGGCTCCGGTAAGACCGACGCCGATCGCAGTCCAGGGTCCGGGTCCCGTTCCGATCCCGGCACCGCGCCTGGCCGAGATGCCCACCTCGACGTCGCAGTCGACCGTGGGGACCGTGCCCCGTCCGCGGACGCCCGCATCTGACCGGGCCGACGCCCTTCTGCTGGTCGACAGCGGTCTCGCCGTGCTGACGGCTGGACCGTGGCATCTGCTCGCCGACGTGGGCCTGCCCTGTCCCGAGGAGCTTCCGGCCCACGCCCACGCCGACACCCTCGCGTTTCTGCTCTGGCACGACGGCCGGCCGCTCCTGGTGGATACCGGGACCTCGACCTACGCCCCCGGACCGGATCGGGACGCCGAACGCGGTACCGCCGCCCACTCGACCGTCATCGTCGATCACGCCGACTCGACCGAGGTCTGGGGCGCGTTCCGGGCGGGCCGCCGGGCCCGTCCCACTCTTGTCACGATGTGCCACCACGAAAACGTGGCGACGTTGGCCGCCGGCCATGACGGCTACCGCCACCTTCCCGGGCGACCCGTGCACTGGCGGACGTGGCGACTCGACCCGAGTGGGTTGTCCGTCGACGATCGGATCACCGGGGAGGGCCGCCACCACGTCGAGGTGCTGTTCCACTTCGCCCCCGGGGTGTCCGTCACCGCCGCGGCGGCCGATACCAGGCGAACCAGTACCACCTCGATCGGGACCACCTCGATCGGGACCAGCCGGAACGCGGCCACCCGGAGCGGGGCCACGGATGCGCTCACGGTGACCACCTCCCAGGGGCGGCTGGTCCTGCGGGCCGGCGGACCGGGGCGGTGGGTGGTGCGCTCCACCCGCCGGGCGGTCGGATGGAGCCGTACGGTGCCGGCGTACACCGCCGCGTACGTGATCGATGCCGAGCTGCCTGTCGCGGTACGCACCACGGTCGTCCACGAAGTCCGCTCCGGCGGCCCGCGCTCCGGCAACCTGCGCTCCGGCGACACGGAATCGTCGCCCGCCCGCCTCTGACGCACACCCGGACCTGACCCGCCCCGGTCGCACCGAATCACCACGAAACCGAACAAACTTCCCGACGGGAGAACACCGTGCCGACCCTGTCCGTCCTACGCCCTCTCGCGGAACGGCTCACCCACCATCTGGTGGTGGCCCGCCGCCTGCCGCCTCCCTTCCAGGCGACGCGCATCTACGTCTCTTCCGAGGCGGGTCTGAAGTATCTGCGCCCCAGTCTCGCCGCCGTCGATCCGGTCCTGACCGACCTGGTCGGCGAGGTCGTGCGCCCCGGCCACGTGGTCTGGGACATCGGCGCGAACGTGGGACTGTTCGCCTTCGCCGCCGCGTCCGCCGCGACGTCGTCCGGCACAGTCGTCGCGGTCGAGCCCGACACCTGGCTGGTCGGGATGTTGCGCCGGTCGCAGACACGGTCACCACGCCACGGCGGATCATCGGCCACCGATGGCCGCGCCACGGTGAAGATCCTGCCCGCCGCGGTCGGTGCGGCCCCGGGGATCAGCACGTTCCACATCGCGAGTCGCAACCGCGCGACCAGCCATCTGGACGGATTCGGCAGCAGCCAGACCGGCGGCACCCGCGCGGCACAGCTCGTGCCGACCTTCACCCTGGACGGCCTGCTCACCCATTTCCCGGCACCGGACGTCGTGAAAATCGACGTGGAGGGGGCCGAGCACGCGGTCCTCAGCGGTGGGCGCCGGCTTCTGGGCGACATCCGCCCGACCGTGATCTGCGAGGTCACCGGACGCAACGCCGAGGCCGTCGGCGACCTGCTGCGCGGGCACGGGTACCGCATCGTCGACGCGGAGGTTCCGCCGCCGGCCCGGCGGCCCCTGACGGCGGCACCCTGGTCCACGTTGGCCGTGCCAGACGTCCCGCCCTCCACCCCGCGACCCGCGTCCGGGCAGGTTCCCGAGCCCCTGGTGCGCGCATGAGGACCACGGCGGTCATCGTCCACTGGGGGCCGACCGGGCCGACGATGGATCTGGCCGCGCAGCTGGCGGCGATGCCTCAGATCAGCGAGGTCGTCGTGGTGGCGAACGACCTGCGAGGACGACCCGACGGCCTCGGGGAAGAGACGGCCTGGCTCGTCCCCCCCGGCAACCTCGGTTTCGGCGGCGGCTTCCGGCACGCGTGTGACGCCTATCCGGCCACCGACTGCTATCTCCTGCTCAACAATGACGTCCAGCTCGTGCCGGCCACCGTCGACGCCTGTCTGGAACTACTGTCCCGCCCGGGCGTGGGCATCGTCGGACCCACTCTGGTCAACGCCGACGGTCTGCATCCGGGCTTCGCCGGGCTCACCCGCGTCTTCACCGTGCCGCGCGCCCGCCGGACCCCCACGGACCACGCCGATGACGTGCCGTGGGTCACCGGCGCGATCACCTTTGTCAAGGCCGAGTGTCATCGGCAGGTGCCGATGGCCGTTCGGTACTTCCTGTACTACGAGGACGTGGATCTCTGCCAGCGCGCTCGGGCGGCCGGGTGGCGTGTCCTCGTCAGTCCGGCCCAGGCCTGGCACACCGGTGGGGGGACGGTACCCGGCAACGGCTACACCTACTACACGGTGCGCAACCGGCTGTGGTTCGCCCGCATCCACGGCCGCCCGCGGCAGGTGGCGCTGGTGACCGCCTGGCTGCTCCTGGCGGTGCTGCCCCGGGTCGCCGTGTCCGAGCTGGTGCGCCGGCGCGGAATCGTCCGCGTCCACTGCGGCCTGCGCGGCGTCGTGGACGGTCTCGCCCGCATCCCCGACATCGACCAGACCCTGCCCGGGGAACCCCGGGCGTCCCGGTGGAGTACGTGGACACGCGAGGCCCGCTCCGTCCCGCGTCCTCGCCCGGCCCAGGACCGGCCGATCGGTCCGTCGGACCCCGCGGGGGGAGTCGACCGGCGGGAGAAGGCTGCCGGCACGGGGGAGCTCACCCGTCCCGGCTGAGCGTGACCACCACTCCGTGGCGGTCGACCACCTGGAAGCCCAGTCCACGCGCGGCGTCGAGCAGGTCCGCCGCGGTGACGGGCCGTCCCTCGAAGGTCGTGTCGTGCATCTCGAACACCGCTCGACGGCACCGGTCCAGCGCGCCCGGATCCCCCAGCAGAAACGACGCCTCCGCACCCTCGATGTCGCTGACGAGGTCGAACTCAGCGATCCTCTTGCGTACCAGCAGGTCCCGAAGCGTGGCCGCCGGAATGGTGACGGTCCGCCGTGACGCGTCGTCCCACAACCGGGAACCGAGGTTGTTCCCGACGAGGGCGAACGCCACCGGACCCACGGCCTGCGTGATCGCCCTGTTCTCCACGTCCAGGGTGATGTGCCCGGCGTACGCGGCCAGGCGTCGCGTGAGGCCCTCGATGAGGTGGGGATTGGCCTCCACACACACCAGCCGCGAGCCGGGTGCCAGCCGCGAGGCGATATGCGCGCTGGTGATGCCCAGACTCGCACCAAGTTCCACGACGGTGCCCGAGGTCGTGAGATGACGGCGGATCATCCGGATCTCGGCCCCTTCGTACAGCCGCCAGAACAGCGCCGCCCGCGCCTGCGGGGTGAAGTCGCGGTCAGCCACGTCGAAACGCAGCCCGTGGTTGGGGACCCGGTTGCGGGTGGCCGCCGCGATGACCGTTCCCACCGCCGGGGACGTCAGGGCACCGGCGATCGAGATCTTGGTTCGGTAAAGAACATCACTGGCGTCCATAAGCAAGATTTTTTCCCTTCGTTGCGGGCCGGGCGCCACCGTAGGCGAAGCGTGCCGTCAGGAACAGCACGGCCAGCTGGATGGGCAACGCCGCGAGGAGGTCCCCCACGCTGCTCTCGGAGTTGACCAGTTGGAGGAAGAGCGGAACGAAGATCACGATGTAGCGTAGATCCTTCATCGGGTCCCACGCCTCGTCGATCAGTCGGAAACCGGCGCCCAGTAGTGCCATGCCGACCAGCAGGGGAAGCAAGCCCCCGTGCAGATAGAGGTCGGCCTGGGGGGAGACAGCGGCCGCGGAGTAGATCCGGGCGTTCCCCGAGAGGTACTGCTGTTTGAACTCGTAGCCGGTGGCCCTGATCGGTTTGTCGGGCCAGACCGCCCGGGGCACGGCGGTCAGGACGGGAGCCAGGAACAGCTCGTTGATGTCCCGGTAGGGAACGATGTCGGGAGACAGCTGGACGACGATGGCCAGACTGTCGATGCCTCGCATCCGCGAGGTCAGGTACTCCAACGGTGACTCCCCGGGGCCTTCCCCCGCGGGGGCGTCCCCGGACAGCGTCCGGCCCAGCACGGTCGGCGCCATGGACACCGCCGACCGAGCGTCCATGGTGTGGCTCTGGCCGCGTACCTGGGCCCGGTAGGAGGCGTTGTAGGGAATCAGCACGAGGACGAAGATGGCGGCGGCCGCGACGATCCACCGCATCGGAAGCCGGCCGCGGGCGACGGAGAACGCGATCAGCACTCCCCACACGCTGGTCGCGAACACCCCCTTCATCCCGCTGGCGACAGCGAAGAGGATCTCGACGGACAGCAGGGCGACGAAGGTCCGCCGACGCCCCCCGCCCCCGTCTTCCCTGCCCCGGGCCAGATCGACGGCGGCGATGAGCAGGGCGGACATCCCGAGGCCGCCGAGCAGGGTGAGCGGCTGGGCGTAGGCACTCGCCTCGGAGACCTTCTGGGACGCGTCGCCCAGGTAGGCATACTGGCCCAGGAGAATCTGCAGGACCCGGGCCGCCACCGAGATCCCGCACAGGATCCACAGCACGCTCCGGTCGCGCAGCCGGGTACCGGTCCCGGGCGCCGCCGCGGTGGCAAACCGGGTGGCCGCGCGCGTCACCAGCCGGCCCGGGCCGAGCAGGTATCCGCAGGTCCACAGCGGCAGGGCGAGGCTCGCCAGGGCGAGTGCCCGCAGCACGCCGTCGAGATGGATCTGCGGAGTGTCCAGCTGGGGGGTGTGCCAGACCAGTGACACCAGCCCGAACGACATCCCGGTCCACAGCAGGTACCAGGGGCCGAGACGGAACAACCCCAGCCCGTAACCACGCCCCGCTCGCGCACCGACCAGGAGCAGCGCGGCGAGGCATTCGAACGTGAACGCCACCGAGCGCAGGACCACCCGGTCGGGCTCGGACGGCAGCCGGAGCGCCTCGACGAACCACGGCACCACGCCGACCATCACGATCATCAGCCACAGCAGCGGCGGACGGCGGACGGCGTGGGCAACCCTCCCACCCGGCACGGCCGGGGCGATCACCACGGCGCACCCGAGGGGATCGGCGAGGCGTCGCCGGCAGGCGTACCTGAGTGGCGCCGCGGACATCCCGCGAGCGGGCAGGCGGCCCGGGACGTCCGCCAGCAGAGAGTTCGCCAACAGAGAAGATCAGGCATGCCCGAACCTCACGCCGTCCGGTCGCGGGGCAGCGGCGTACGCCGCAGGGTGACGGCGACCTGTTCGAAACGCTCCCAGCCGTCGTGGAGCGCGAGCACGTTCGGCGAGAAGACGCCCTGCCCGGTCAGCCCGCGCCGGCTCAGATTGAGGATCCGGTAGCCGGCGGCGGCCAGCAGCGAGACCAGCTCACCGGGATTCTCCCCGGCAGCCCGCCGATCCCCTTCGCCGCGGTGGCTGTTCTCGCCGGAACGGTCTCCGCCGCGGCGGGCGGGGCGGGGCGGCATCGCCAGCAGGAGGGCCGGCCGATGCGCCCGTAGGAGCTCACCGGCGCCGCGCAGCACGTCGAGGCTCTCGGCCTCACCACCGATCCTGACCAGGGCGGGCGGTCGGTGCCGCGCGGCGTGGGCATCGAGGGTGATGGGCGTCGCGCCCGGGATGGGCGCGACGCCCACCGCGGCACTGGCACCCACCGTGGCACTGGCACCCACCGCGGCACTGGACAGGTGGACACTCGAGAGCCGGTTGCGCTCGACCAGTGCCGCGAGCGTCGCCCCGGTGCGCGGTGCTTCCTCGAAGGCATGCACCTCGCCGGCCGCTCCCACTACCCCGGCCGCCCACAGGGTGTAGATCCCGAGGCCAGCAGCGACGTCATAGCAACAGTCACCGGGGCGCAGAACCGCGTCGAACACCGGCGCGAGCGCTGGTGGCCGATAGCGGGGACCGCTGTAGGTGTTCGCAGGGTCCTGCATCCATCGGGTCGGCCAGCCACGACCGCGCAGGCTGGGAAGGCCCGCGGCCAGACGTCCCGCCAGCCGCCAGCGCAGCGGACCGGCACGATGCCCGGAGATCGCCGCGAGGTTTCCAGAGCCATCCTGGGTCACATACTTAAAGTAGTCGACGTCTTACAAAGAGCAATGGATTGAGGTCACGAATCCGTCGCGTCGTCCTCACCCACCTTGACCGCCAGCCCCGGTTCACCAGTCCGCACGGTGAACCCGTCGCGATCACCGCCCAGCACGTCCGAGCCTGCCGGCGGCTCCTGACGGGGCACCAGCCACGGGGACCGCGGCCGCTCGACACGTCCGTGGAACCAGGCCACGGTGCGGGCAAGCCCGTCCCGTACGTCCACCAGGGGTCGCCATCCAAGCGCCTCCCGCGCCAGCGTGATGTCGGGGCAGCGCACGGTGGGATCGTCCTGCGGTCGCGGAACGAAGGTGATCGGGACGTCAGCCCCGCATACCTCCACGACGAGCCGCGCCGCATCAATGATCGTCATCTCCTGGGGACTGCCGAGATTCACCGGACCGGGAAGGTCGCTGTCCAGCATGCGCACGACCCCCTCCACCAGATCGTCGACGTAGCACAGCGACCGGGTCTGGCGACCCTCGCCCGCAACGGTGACGGCTTGGCCACGCAGGGCCTGCGCAATGAAGGTCGGGATGGCACGCCCGTCGTCGGCGCGCATCCTCGGCCCATAGGTGTTGAAGATCCGGATGATCCCGGTGGACGTGCCGTGGGTGGCGCGGTGGGCGGTGGTCAACGCCTCGGCGAAGCGCTTGGCCTCGTCGTACATGCTCCTCGGACCGATCGGATTGACGTGGCCCCAGTACTCCTCCGGCTGGGGGTGGACCCGGGGGTCGCCATAGACCTCCGAGGTGGAGGCCAGAAGGAACCGGGCGTTCTTGCGATATGCCAGATCCAGCAGGTTCGCGGTACCCGACGCACCGACCGACAGAGTCTCCAGGGGCAGGGCCCGATAGTCCACCGGGGACGCGGGGGAGGCGAAGTTCAGCACGGCGTCGACCGGGCCAGTGACGTCGATCGGCTCGGTCACGTCCCGCCGCAGCAGGCGGAACCCGCCATGCCTCCGAAGATGGTCGATGTTGCCCGGCCGGCCGGTGAGGAAGTTGTCGACGCAGATCACCTCGGCACCCCGAGCCAGCAGGCGGTCACAGAGATGGCTTCCGAGGAAGCCGGCCCCGCCGGCGACGACGACCCGCCTGGTCACTCCAACCACCACCCGTGAGTAAGGAAAGCCGGGCCATGGGCGTCACGTACCGCCATCGGTCGACAACGACACTGCGCGCCCCTCGGACAGCCCCCCTTCTATCACTGACAGTGATAGAAGGAGGACGACCACGGCGGGGAACCCGCGTGTCTCCACCCGATGACGCCGCAACCGCCACCCACCGCCACTCAGGCCCCACCGCCACTCAGGCCCCACCGCCACTCGGCACCCGCGATCCGCGACCCACGACACGCATCTACAGACAGTTGCTCGATTAATACTTTGAGTGACAGAGTCGGATCGATTCGTACTGGCGCACGGCCCACCCGGTCCGATCAGCGGTCATTGCGAGGAGGAACAGCCGGCTCATGACCTCCGTCCCCAGGTCGACGACGGTGGCAGTCGTCGTATCGCACGCGATCCAGCATTTCGCGCCGCTGTACCGGGCGTTGACCGAACACGAGGTGGATCTTCGGGTGCTCTTCCTGTCCCGATCGGGCCTGGAACGCTACTTCGACGCGGATTTCGGCCTCGACGTGCAGTGGAAATCGGACGTCGTAACCGGTTATCACCACGAGTTCATCGCGGACCTGCCGCTGCGCCCTGGCTGGCGGCAGCCCGACGTCACCCGGCAGATGGTTACCCGGACCTGGGCGGCCCTGGACCGACTGCGCCCCGCATGCGTGCTCGTCTACGGATACCGGTACGCCCATTCCCTCGCGGCGCTCGCCTGGTGCCGGCGACGAGGCGTACCCGCCCTCATGATCAGTGACAGCGAGCTCCTCGGCCAGCGAACCCCAGCCGTCCGCGCCGTCAAACGGCTCACGCTGCCCCACCTGATGCGTTCAGTGAGCGCATTCCTCACGATCGGCGACAACAACGAGGCGTACCTGGCCCACTATGGAGTCCCCGCCACCCGCATGTTCCGCACGCCGTATCCCACCGATGAGACGGCGCTGCGGGCCGTACTGGCGCATCGGGACAAGCATCGAACGGCGATCCGCGCCGAGCTGGGCATCGCCCCGGACGCCCTTGTCGCCTTGTTCGCCGGAAAGATGATCTCTCGGAAGCGCCCCCTCGACATCGCGGACGCACTGCGCATCCTCACCCGCACGCCCCGGGGTCCGGTCGACCGGGAAATCATCGTGATCATGGCTGGGGACGGAGTGCTGCGCGCCACTCTCGATGCGGTGGCCGCCGAGCTCGGCGGCGCGTTGCGGATGGTCGGATTCGCCGACCAGGAACGGCTCCCCCGCCTGTACGCGGCCAGCGACCTCTACCTGCACCCCGCCGAGCGGGATCCGCATCCGCTGGCGGTCAAGGAGGCGGTGCTCTGCGGCCTGCCGGTGGTGGTCAGCGACCGGGTGGGCTCCACCGGCCCGACCGACGACGTCCGTCCCGGCCGCAACGGCCGGGTTCACCCGGTCGGCGATGTGGACGCGCTCGCACGGATCCTCGGGGAGCTGCGCGCGCGCCCCGACGTCCTGGCCAGGATGGCCCAGGAGTCGGAGAAGGTGATCGGCGACATCGAGCTCGCCGCGTCCGTGGACGGCTTCCTGCGCGCCGTTGCCCATGTGCGCGACACCGCTCGGCGCGGATGACCAGAGCCGTCAGCCGCCGGGCCGTCATGACCGGCCCGCTCGCGAGCCGGCTTCCCCGCTCCACCGTCGCCGTACTCGCCGGCAACGCGGGCACGCTGGTCGTCGGGACCGCGACCGGCGTCCTGGCCGCCCGCGCTCTGGGGCCGGTGGCCCGCGGCGAGTTCGTCGCGCTGCAGACCTGGGCGGGCATGCTCGCGATGGTGTTCGCCCTGGGTGTTTCCCAGACGCTGGTCACCGATGACGGTGAGGACCGCGCGCTGCTCGGCCCGCTGCTCACCCAGACCGTCGCGTCGGCGCTGCTCGCCGCGGTGCTGTTCACCGTGGTGCCGATGCTGATCACTGTGGGCCCGGGCCGTTCGGGCGGCACGGGAGCCGGGCGGGGAGCCGCCTGGGACGCCGTCGCCGTGCTGGGCGCGACCTGCTTCACCGCCGCGGCCGTGGCCGCCTCCAACGCCGCCGGGCTCGCGCAGCGCCGCGGTCGGATGACCGGCGAGTTCCAGCTCGTCCGGTTGCTACCGGCGGCGGCGACACTGGCCGCGTTCGCCGCGCTCGCCGGCAGGGGAGTCCGCGATCCAGGCTTGTGGATGCTGACCCTCGGCGTGACGGCCCTGCTACCCCCACTCGGGTACCACGTGGCGGTGCTCGGCGGCCTTCCCGCCCTCGCGCGGCCGGGACGCCTGCTGCCCCGGCGCCGTTTCATGCGGTCCGCCCTGGGGGCCTACGGCACCGTCGTCGGGGCCCAGCTCATCTACAAGCTGGACATGCTGCTCGTCGCCACCTTCCTGGCCGCCGAGCAGGTGGCCTTCTACGCCGTCGCCGTCGCTGTCGCCGGCGCCTGCACGACCGTCTGCCAGGCGACCGGCATGGTGATGTTCAGCCGGCTCCGCACCCTGGTCGATCCCCGGCAGCGGGCCCGGGTGGTGCGCCGCGCGGTCATCGCCACCGTCGCCCTCGCCGCCGCGGTGGCGGGCACGATCGCCCTCGTCACGCCGACGGCCATCCGCATCGTCTACGGCACGCGGTTCGCCCCCGCCGCCCCGGCCGCCCAGGTCCTCGTGCTGGCGACCATCCCGCAGTCCGTCGACTACCTGCTCACCCATGTGCTGCTCGGGTTCCGTGCCGCCCGCACGGTGCTTGCCATCCAGGTCCCGGTCGCGCTGTCGACCGTGCTCGGCCTCGCGGCGGCGCTGCACGACGGCCGCCTGCCGATCGTGGCCGCGGTGTCGGGGATCACCTACACCGCCTCGGCCGTGTCGCTGCACCTGGCCAGTACCCGCCTGCTCGCCCGCGCGGCAGGCGCCTCACCCGACAGCGTCCCCCTGGACGGCGCCTCACCCGACAGCG